>CAZDMX010000021.1:0-11738 GCA_964506085.1 uncultured Thiothrix sp.
CTTTAGCGCTACAAGACAGTTCAAATGGGATTCAGCTAGCTTTTACGTCATTTGACCGAAAGCTAAATAAAGCTGCTGGAATTGAAGGCATGAATGTTTTGTATCCTAGTGATACTACCTGAGATGGGGTGACTCAAGTGATGCGACTTTAGACCCTTCTTAAGGTAGTAAAAAATAGGCGGCTTCGACCAGACTCATAGATGCAGAGGATTTTTGTTTTTTCTTTTTAGCAAAGATAACCGTGTAGGGTTTAGTCGGTGTCGGTGTATCTTTCCCTGGCTTATATCGATAATGTCCGGTAATTGGAAAAGCAAACAGAATATCTTCTTGTTTGGGGCCTTGGCCGATATTGTGGACAATGAGAGGTCGGTCTGGATTGTCCTCAGAGTATTCATTGACCACAACACCGATATGCGGCATTTTCGGCCCCAGAATCCAGGTGACTAGATCACCCGGTTGATAATCTGTTGGATCGTCGGTGATGGGCAATGATTCTCCGTAGCGTTTAAAAAATACTTGTAAGTTATAAACGCGACGATGGTCAATATTCGGGTCGGGTTCAATATTGCCCCATTTAGCGCGACTAGGGTACAAGTTGAAGTTTTCTTTAATATCTTCGTGTACTAGTTGCTGCAAGTCGATCCCCAGTTTTCGATAAGAGCGGATAACAACATCGGTGCATACGCCGCGATTAGGAGCAACATCGCCCATAGGATAGCTGATATAGCGATAACTGCCATCGTATCTGACTTCGTGTGATGTACGTTCTTTTGCGGCTATTATCAAGCGAGGGAAGAAACCGCTTACGCCTCCATGTGTATCTTCTTGGTCTTTTTCGGCTTCAGCTTTGAGAATAATAGGGGGTAAGGCAGTAGCAGGATTAACGGCGGGTGTTTTAATGATTTTTTTCTTTAACATGGATTTGAGCTGTTGCTCCATCGCGCTCATAGCGTCTGTATTGAGGGAATAGCTGGAGCGAGCTTTGTCAGATGAGGTTTTTTCGGGAGCGGCATAGGCTAGTCCCATCAACAAGAAAGAGGTTAGAAGTATATAAGTGTAATTAGCGATTCGGTCCATTTTTCGTTAATTTTTCTGCCGCATTAATTGCAGCTATCAAACTTCCAGTTTCAGCTTTACCCGTTCCCGCTAGGTCGAGCGCAGTTCCATGATCGACGGAAGTGCGGATAATCGGCAAGCCAAGGGTTATGTTAATAGCATGACCAAAGCCTACGTGTTTGAGTACAGGAAGTCCTTGATCGTGGTACATGGCCAGCACTGCATCTGCTTGTTCCAGATATCTTGGGGTGAACAGCGTGTCAGCAGGAAGCGGGCCTGTTAGGTTCATGCCTTTCTGTCGCAATGAGTGTAGCACAGGTTCAATGGTTTCGATCTCTTCCATGCCTAGGTGTCCACCTTCACCCGCATGTGGATTCAGGCCGCAAACTAGAATATGAGGTTTGTTTATGGCAAATTTTGTTTGCAAATCTTTGTAAAGTATTTCAATAACATCAGTCAGGCCTTGTTGTGTAATAGCAGAGCTAACTTGAGAAAGAGGCAGATGGGTGGTGGCTAAAGCAACGCGTAGTTCTTCAGTTGCTAGCATCATGACAGGCAGCTTGGTCTGAGTGAGTTCTGCTAAAAACTCGGTGTGTCCGGTAAACGTTGTTCCGGTCTCATTGTTAGCAGTGCCTTCGTTAATAACCCCTTTGTGTATAGGGCCAGTGACAATAGCTGAAAACTCCTGCTGCACACAGCCTAGTGTACCGCGCTTAATGGTTTCTAGAACGTAGCCAGCATTATCGCTATTAAGCTTCCCTGCCGTAACTGCTGCTGGGCAGTGTACGGGGAGTACGGTAAGGCTATGTGTAGTCTTGTTATCTGTATGGATGTTAGCTGGCTGATACTCGTGTATGTGCAAAGGTATTTTGAGTTGAGCAGCGCGATCCTTGAGCAACTGAGGGTCGGCTATGATGACATGGTTAGCTAGTGGTCTTTCAGCAGCAAGTTGTATAAGCAGGTCAGGACCAATACCTGCGGGTTCTCCTGGAGTGATGGCAATACACATTGGTTTTATATTCGATATTCTATAAAAGCATCATTTCTTAACTGCTTGAGCCAGCTATCGTATTCTTTTTCAGCCTTATTTTGATTCAGTAATCCTTTAGCCTGATTTCGTAACATTCCTTCTGTATTGTCGATGGTTTTCTTTTCAAGGACTTGTAGGATGTGCCAGCCAAATTTGGTTTTGAAGGGCTTACTAATCGTATTGATAGGTGTGTTTTCGATGGTTTTTGCGAATGCTGGAACATAGCTTTGAGAGGGTTCCCATCCAAGGTCTCCCCCACTAACTGCCGAACCTGTATCCTGTGAATGTTGTTTGGCCAGTGCAGCAAAGTCAGCACCGGCAAGAATCTGGTTGCGGATTTCAGCTAACTTATTTTTAAGCACGTTGTTATTGCTGCTCGCATTGCTCTTCAATAAAATATGACGTGCATGGTATTCTTTGATTACATTTTTTTTCACGCCTCGCTTATCGATAAGTTTGACGATATGAAAGCCTTTTGAGTCTTGAAAAACTTCAGAAATCTGTCCTATTTCAAGTAAAGCAAGCTTGCGTAACTGACTCGCAGGTAAGGCGCTAGCGGCTATCCAGCCAGAAGTTTGGGTTTCCTGCAAACGTGTGCTTTTGTTGCTAAGTAGGTGGGTTCGCAGTAGTTCCGCTTTTTCTTTTTTTTGTAAAAAAGGCGCTAGAGGAGTGCCAGCCGGAGCTGCTACTAGAATGTGTTTTATTTTGTATTCAATGTCTTTAGATATGGTTGCACTTTGATTAGCGATAAGATCGTTTACAGCTTGATTAGTAATGTTGGTGTTGCGCTTAAGCTGACGTTTACGTAATTCGTTGACTAATAGGCGTTTGCGAATTTGCTCCCGAAATGATCGGTAGTCGATTCCTTCTCGTTTCAATGCTTCCTGAAATTGTTCTAGTGTTAACTTGTTCTGTCGAGCCAAGTCTTGCATCGTTATATTGAGTGCAGTATCTCCCACACTCATGCCAATCTGCTTGGCTTTCTGTGTTTGTAGGCTATCCATGATGAGTGATTCAAGTGCTTCCTTTAAGAGCACTTTTTCAGAAAGACCGGCAAAGGCTTTTTGTGTCTTGAGGCGTTTGACCTGTTTGTTCACGTCTTTGAGCATCACAACGTCGTCATTTACGATGGCAGCAATTTTATCTAGCGTGGTGGCGGCAAAACCAGCTTTGGGAAGGCTAAGCAGCGTCAGTATCGTGACAAGGGATATTGCTAACGAAAGTAATGAGTAAGGTGATGTTGTTTTGGTGTATAAGTTTGTCATGGTTTTTAGGTTAGTTGTCATATCCATAAATTTGCTCTTCCAGAAGGTCAGTTGCCCCTGTTCCTAAGTTACCCAGACCTTTAAGCTCAAATTCAATAAAAGGTACATTGTCATAAGTGACATTATCGGATGTCAGAAATCGGCGAGCAACAAGTCGCGTTTTCCAACAACAGTTTGTGTATTCTACACCACCCAGCGTTTCCAGGAAGCGATCATTTTTTAGATCCCGTTCAAATTTTCCTACCAAGCTCCAGTTGTCATTAATGGGTGTCGAGAAGGATATTTCTGCCTGCTCTAATTCCTCATCAAGGTTTCGATAGGCTAAGTTGATCCGACGGCCCTTGTTGTCTTTATAGTGCAATCTGGTTTCGGTTGAAGAGAAGGTTTCCTTTTGTGGATCCCAATAAGTACTAGCTATGATGCGAATACGATTATTTAGTTCACCCGCAAGTTCCAGAGCAAGCTCGGAACTGCTACCACTTTCCACCGGGTCGTTAGGGAGTGTTACTTTTCTATCGTTAAAAAAGAAGATCTGTCCGATGCTCGCGGTGAGTATTTCATGACCATCGTCTGCGTCAATCAGTCGAGTGGTTAATGCCGCAGTTAATTGGTTGGTATCGCCTATTCTATCTTTTCCTGTAAAACGGTTTTTGGCAAATAGTCGAGTAGAGGTTGAAAAGCTGGCTGCCGCAGAGTCAAAAATAGGGATGTTGCTTTGATCTTTAAAGGGGGTGTACGTGTAGAGGAGTCTTGGTTCTAGGGTTTGTATTTTACTCTTGTTCTTAATCATTCGTTCGAAGAACAAGCCAGCATCAATACTTGCTGTCGGTAATGTGCGAAAGGGTGAATTGTCGATGGATGTAGCAGTGTTATCTAAATCAAGTGAATATTGTGTATGCCGCAGTTGTAAAGAGGGTTCAACGTACCATGCTGAATTGCCGAAATATCGGCTGGCAATGCCATTGATATCAAGCCGCAAGCCAGTGGTAGCATTATTTTTGTCAAAATTAACGAGTTCAGTTTCAAAAAAATACTGCGTGTGGTTTGTTTTATAAGCAGGTGTGTATTGAAAACGTAATTCTGGAAGTCGGGAATATGGGTTGTTATTGATATCTTGAATATTGGTACTATCAAGTACTTTGTAATCTTGTAATGATGTGTTGAAAGACCAGTTTTTACCGAGATGAGTCAAGTCAATCCTACGCTCTAGCGCTGCGATGCTGGAATTAATCAGAGAGTCTCCAAAATCCTGAAAGTAATCAACGTCGGAAATATCAGCAGCATTGATTGAGAGTTGAGTGTTCTTTGAGATTTGAGTTTTGTGTTTGATACTGACCAGTGAACGATCTTCATTGTTAAAAACATTATCACCAGGCAGATATTCAAAATTAATAACGCCTTTATCATTTGCAGTTAAATAACGAAACTCGGTATCTAGTTTAAGCCCGCGCTTGGTTAATATGTTGGGTGTTAGTGTGGCATCGAAGTTGGGTGCGAGGTTTAAATAATAGGGGGTGCTAAATATCGTACCTGATCGTTCAGATACTTTGAAGTTAGGGGCTAGAAAGCCACTTTTGCGCTGGTCGTTTAACGGAAAACTGAAATAAGGTGTATAGAATAATGGAATATTTCCCGCTTTGAAGGTGACGTTGCGGGCGACACCTTCTTGAGTGGTGTGATTGAGTTTAATATCGGAAGAGGCCAGATGCCATGATCTATGTCCTGGAGGGCAAGTGGAAAAGGTGGCATCTTTTAGTTGGGTCTTTTCTTTGCCATTTTGCTTTAATAGTTTGCTACTGCCATGTCCTAGTCCACTAGTAAGGATGTACTCGGCATTTTTCATTGCTCCCTTGCCGGTGCGCATTTGATAGTGAACTTCACTGCTTTTAAGTTGCATGGAGTCGGTAGAAAACAGTACATTTCCAAATGCAGTTACGTTTCCGTCTCTATTGTCGTAGGTTGCTTTATCGGCATGAATTAAATTTTCATCTTGTTGAATAATCACATTGCCTTCGAGAGAGGAAATGCCTTGTGCTTGAAGGATGCCTTCGTCTGCTTCTAAGAGAACGGCGCCAGCAGGAACTGAAGATTTTTGGAATACGGTATTATTTACACTAGGTGCGCTACAGGTGCGCCATTGGCGATCTGCAACAGTATGCGAGCTACTCATGCAAAGAGCAAAGATAGTACTAACTTTGAGATAACGATTGATCACTATTTTGTCTTACCACGAGCATGCAAGAAACTTGTACGGGATAATACCAGTGCAGTACCTGTTAACCAAGAGTGTTGCGCCTATCGGTTCCGGTATTTGAGTTAGTATGTCTTACACCGTGGTACATACTTTTGGTCTCCGACACCCCAGCGAGCCTGTAATGGTGCATGCGGGTCAGACACGACTTTTCCTTGTTCCAGGTTTTGTCTAAGTTCTCTTAACGGCATGTAATAGTCTTCACCCAGACTCATTTGTACCATACAAAAGTCATTGGTGAGTTTTGTTTGCAAAGGAGGTGGGGGTTCTTTTCTAAAAATAGTAGCAGCAATTATTTGAGCTTCATGAGTAGAATCCAGTTTCCATGTTTTATCTAAATGATTTTTTACAGAACCAAAAAAAGCGGTTAGACGTTTATCACGTGAGGGGGTAGAGAAATTATCGTATTCAGTACGCGTCATACAATGGCGGCCTTGTTTTTTAATTTTTTGCAAGTGCCAAAGTGCATCATAAACATAGACACTTCTGTCATTCGCATACATGCAGAGTGCAATTAACAGACGTAGTGTTTTTTCAGGCGTTCTTTCTGGGCGTTTACCTAGACGACGAGCAATTACGTCGGTAAAGGATACGTAGTTGTAGTTAACATCTGCAGCAATTTTGTATTGTTCGTCATTATACCCTGGTTGCTTGTGCTTGGCTTTTTTGATGTTCTGAGGCTGGATGAAGCGACGATAACCATCACTTTTATTTTTCCTGTCCTCGGGTACATAAAAAGGAAAGGAAGCGATTCTGGATAAAAAACGAGGAGCCCTAGGGGTTGTTGATGCCATTACTTCAGCAACACCTGTTTCCGTTATATTAACGATTTGATAAGAGTGTACGCCAGGAGCAACATAGATATCCCCCGGTTTTAGGTCATTAAGTGCTATGGGATAAGTGTCATGACGGAGGGTTTTTGTACTAGTGACATCCGAAACATAGTCCATAAACTTACGCATGCGCTGGTGTTCTGGCAGTTTGTCCCAGTTGCGCATTTTGTTGCTAATAAGGCGGCCTCTTTTGTGTGCATTATGGATAACAAAGGGTAGCTTTTTTTCATAGGCGTAAATGAGGCGCATCAGATAAGTAGCATCGGCACAGTCATGAGCAACTTTATAATACAGAGGCTTTTTCTCATCCATGAAAAACTCTTCAGTCCAGTTCTGCATAACCCATTGTTGGTAATCTTTTTCTGCAGTAGCATCCCATTTATGGGTGCTTTTCCAGACAGCAGCATGTAGTGAAGAGGATGAGATCAGGAGTAATATGAGTAGTGAAAAAAAACGGTTAAGCATGTTGGCCCTTGGTCATAGTGGTTGTTTGATGTTACTGAAATTATATTTTGGTATTTGGGGTTTGGATACCTGAAGAACAATCAAAGTTCCTTTTATATTAGTTTTTGTATTGAAAAACAATATAAAAAAGGCCTTATGCAGGATTATTAGTCTAAGCCAGAAACAAAAAAACATGGATCAGAAGACTGACCCATGTTTTTTTAAACGTCTACTACGAAACCAGATTAACGGTTTTGCATATAACGCTGTAGTGCAGAACGAGTCTGAGGTGTTACTACACCATTGATAGGTCCTTTGTAATAGCCTTTAGCTTTCAACTTGCGTTGTAGAGCGTGAACGTTTACAGAACCTTTTCCTTTAGCGCCTTTACAAGAGTACTTATGGTGATGACCACGGTTGTTGTACTTGTGCGTATGAGTGATTGAATCAGTACAACGTGGGATCGCAGGATGTTGGTGTGTCCATTTGTTGCCAGTTGCAGCCTTTTTCATGCCGCTACAGCTGTACTTGTGGTGGTGAGATCCCGCACCATTTGGATGTGTATGTGTCACAGAGTTAGTACAGTTAGGCTGTGCCGGATGTGTGTGGCTGTTAGCATCTTTAGCTGGAGCTGGAGCTGGTGCTGGAGCAGTTTCTGCTGGAGCTGCTACAGGTTCTGCTTGTTGTTGTGAAGATCCTGCTACTTGTGATGCGCCGCCGCCGTCAACTTGCTGCTGACTGCAACCTGTTGTGAACAAGCCTGCTAGTACAAGAGTAGCAATCGAGAGAGTAGATGTGGTGTTCATTGAGTTCATCCTCTGATTAGTAATATTATTAAAAAAATAGTAAGTTAAATTGTTCCGTGGTCTAGTTGATGATTCCCGCCAGTCCTATATAAGCCCCTACGGGTTTCTGTTCTATAATTGTATACCTGAAGGTAATACTATTATAGGTTGTAGTTGTTAGACAACAGTTTGTCAATTTTAATGTTTATTCCGAGCAGATGCTCAGTCACTGCTGAAGCTTAAACATTTTTATACAAGATTGAAAGACTTTATTAGAAAAATACAACAGTTTAGTTGACTTGATGATCTAGACAGTACAATAGATTCTTGTTAGAAAGCAGACTATTTTATAGCAAAAACAGTCATATGCGCGTTATTCCCTTTGCTTGGTTATTGCTCAGGGGTCGTGTGGGCAGATGTGTTGCTTTATAGTTACAAGATAGCAACAATCGTTTATTTGATCTTCATTCCTGGTTTTGCGCCATCATTAGGCGTGAGGAGATAAAGATCTTTCCCGCCTGAACCTGCGGCTAGCACCATGCCTTCAGATAGTCCAAAGCGCATTTTTCTTGGTGCAAGGTTGGCTACCATCACGGTTAGCTTTCCTTCCAGATCTGTTGGATCAAAGGCAGATTTGATGCCTGCAAATACATTTCGTGTCTTATCCTGGCCAATATCCAGAGTGAGTTGAAGTAGTTTATCTGCTCCCTCGACGTGTTCTGCTTTGATAATTTTTGCTACACGAAGGTCTATTTTATCAAAATCAGTGAACTCTATAGTTGCCTTTATAGGCTCAGCTATTGACCCAGTATCCGCATGAGTGGCAGCGCTAGTTTTAAGAGTAGATATTTTTTGCTGTGCTTCAGCAATTTTTTTGTTTTCCTCAAGCATGTTGTCGATAGATGTTTTTTCTAGTCGATTGAGCAGTGGTGTGAAGGTGTTTAGTGGATGGGCAAGTAAAGGTGTTTCGACAGATGCCCAGTTAAGCTCTGCTGTATTTAGAAAACTCTCAGCTTGTGCGGCTACATCAGGAATTACTGGTTTTAGGTAGGTGATAATAACTTTGAACAGGTTGATTCCCTGAGTGCATATGTCCTGCACTTCTGCTGCCTGCGCTTCATCCTTGATAAGTACCCATGGCTTTTTTTCATCAATATACTGGTTAGCCTGATCTGCAAGCGACATGATTTCACGCATGGCATGGCTATACCGTCTTGATTCATAAAGTTCAGCAATAGATTCAGAACATGAGCTAAAATGCTGGTATAGCGCTTCATCTGGAAGCTTGCTTGAAAGTGTGTTGTCGAACTGCTTTTTCATAAAGCCCGCGCAGCGTGATGCGATATTGACAACTTTGCCGACCAGGTCGCTGTTAACACGCTGCATAAAGTCTTCGAGGTTTAAGTCGATATCTTCAGCTGTGTTGTTTAGTTTTGCAGCGTAATAGTAGCGGAGGGGTTCGACCGGTAAGTGCTTGCTATACACTTCGGCCTGAATGAAGGTTCCTCGTGATTTGGACATTTTCTTCCCATCAACGGTAAGGAAGCCGTGACAATGAACTCCTGTGGGTAATCGCATGTCTCCAGCGGTTAGTAATGCTGGCCAAAACAAGGTGTGGAAATAGGCAATGTCTTTGCCGATGAAATGGTGTACTTCTGCGGTTGAGCTTTTATTCCAGAAACTGTCAAAATCAATATCTTTGTTTTCTTCTTTATCGCAAAAGTTCTTAAAACTGGCAAGATAGCCAATGGGGGCATCTAGCCACACGTAAAAATATTTATCATCTGTATCGGGGATTTTAAAGCCCCAATAGGGTTCATCGCGGGAGATATCCCAAGATTTCAGGTCCTCTTGAAACCATTCTGATGTTTTGTTGGCTATTTCTTTTTGGATAGCTCCACTGTTTAGGTAATTCTCCAGAATATCTTTAAAATCATTGACCTTAAAGAAGTAGTGCTCTGTTTTCTTTTTCACAGGGGTAGAGCCTGTTATAACCGAAAAAGAGTTTTTTAGGTCTGTGGTTTCGTAGGTTGCACCGCAGGACTCACAGTTGTCTCCATACTGATCATCAGCGCCACAACGTGGACACTCACCTTTGATGAAGCGATCGGGTAGAAACATTTTTGCTTCACTGTCATAGGCCTGTTCGATGCAACGTTGTTCGATGTGTCCTTTGTCACGTGCGGCTTTATAGATAGTTTCAGCAAGGATGCGGTTTTCTTCCGAATGCGTTGAATAATAGTTGTCGAACTTAATATTAAAAGCCGCGAAGTCAGCTTGATGTCGTATAGACATATCTTCAATTAATTCTTCTGGGGAGATATTCTCTTGCTGGGCGCGGAGCATAATAGGCGTGCCGTGGGCATCATCAGCACAGATGTAATAGCATTCATGTCCACGCATCCGTTGGAAACGTGCCCAGATGTCAGTTTGGATGTATTCTACTAAATGACCTAAATGAATAGGGCCATTAGCATAGGGAAGGGCGCTGGTAACAAGGATTTTTCTTGAAGTCATTTGCGTGGCTTAACTGGTTGTAAGAATAAGCCGAGAAGTATATACCGATAGCTAAAGTCTTTACACTATCAATCTGTGTGGTCAGGGTGGAGAAATTTGAATGTCTTTTGCATAAAAAATGGCCGATTATAAAATCAGCCATTTTAAAAGCAATGTGTTGTAGTAATTTATCTAGGTGCTACTGGTGTAGCTGGAACAACTAGAGCAGGTACTTGCTGCTGGCCGTATGCTTGAGGGGCAGTTGGGTAGCCGTAGTGAGGCTGTTGCATTTGTGGGTAGTTCATTGATGATCCGTTAAAGCCGAAGTTATTACCAAAGCCACCACCGTTGTCGTCATTGAAGCCGAAGCTATCCATCATTTCTTCCATCCAGTACATGGGAGTCCACTGAGGCCAGTCGCTCTCATCCCAATAAGCACCGTTAGGTCCCATTTTCCATTCGCCGTCATTACCACCAAAGAAATCAGCATTTGCTGCGGTAGTGGATAATAAAAGTGCTAAAACAAGTGATAATTTTTTCATTTGATTGCCTCCTGAGCATTCTAAGTAAGTATTGATGAGCGCATATTAATATATTAGAATATACTTATCAAGTCTTTCTTGAAGTCTCCTTTGCGCTGGGTAATAATGCGAGCCATTTTCAGGGGCTTTTGGCTAGTATGTCAAAGTGTCTAAAGATTCAGAGACTGTGAAAGCATTGATCATGCAAGAGGAGAGTAATGTCCGTACCCGTAATAACTATTGATGGCCCTGCAGGCTCAGGTAAAGGCACGATAGCGCACAAGGTGGCTTCTACTTTAGGTTGGAGCTTATTAGATAGTGGTGCTTTATATCGATTAGTCGCGTTCGATGCCATTAATAAAGGAGTGGAGTTGGATGATGACGTTGCTTTAGCAGAACTTGCAAGTCAGTTGGATGTGCAGTTTGTAGCCAGTGAGGATGGTAATACAGAAATTTTGCTACAAGGTAACAAGGTAACACTGGATATTCGTACTGAGGACTGTGGTTGTGCTGCTTCTGAAGTGGCTGTCTGTCCGTCTGTGCGGGCTGCGTTATTGCAAAGACAGCGTGACTTTTTGCAGTCTCCCGGGTTGGT
This sequence comes from uncultured Thiothrix sp., assembly GCA_964506085.1. Classification (GTDB taxonomy): domain Bacteria; phylum Pseudomonadota; class Gammaproteobacteria; order Thiotrichales; family Thiotrichaceae; genus HyVt-477. The sequence continues at coordinate 11,277 of CAZDMX010000021.1, forward strand.
GGCTGACGGCAGAGATATGGGTACAGTTGTCTTTACAGATGCTCTTGTAAAAATATACCTAACCGCCTCTGCTCAGGTTAGAGCAGGTCGCCGACAAAAGCAGTTGAAGGCACAAGGTGTTGATGTTAAGCTAGGCGGTTTAGTCCGTGATATAGAAAGCCGTGATGCTCGGGATAGTGGTCGTAGTGATTCACCCTTGAAGCCTGCTGATGATGCTTTAATCATTGATACCGATCAAATGGGTATTAATGAAGTGGTTAGTCGGGTACTTTCGTTAGTTGATTCACGATTAAATTTGAAAAAATAGCCAGCATTCTACTGGCAAGGCTTGGATATGGATTTTCGAGTTATTTATAGCAACCCATTGGTGAAGGATTCACTGGTGCTTTTTTTAATTATAGGTTTTATACATGAGTGAAAGTTTCGCAGAGTTATTTGAAGAGAGTTTATCCCTAACGGAGA
>CAZDMX010000022.1:0-11719 GCA_964506085.1 uncultured Thiothrix sp.
ATGCGTATAGTTTTTATAATCATTCTTTAAACGACTCAATTCACTGGTTTGACTACATGACGATAGGGAAAACACCGCCGTTATCAGACTAACGAGTGATAATTTTTTGGAGATTGTATTCATAACACTCTCCCCGTCAGCTTTTCCATTTCAGCCCTGTTTTTCCAGTAATCCGTCACCGCACGTTGATAAGCAAGCTGGAAGTTGAGCCAGGTGGATTGTGTTTCAAGATATTGCGCGATGGAACCTTTGTTTTCCCGGTATTGTATTTCGGCAATATGTTTGGCGTGCTGTGCTTGTGGAATCAAATTCTTGTGATAAAGAATGGCCTGTCGGTAAGCATTATTAATTTTAAAATAAACCGACTTGACCTTGTTATTGAGGTTGTTCAGTAGGGACTTTTTGTTCTCGATACTTTTTTGTCTTTCCAGATACGCCTGATGCTTGATGGCTTTATTTTTTGTCGTGTTAAGAGGAATATTCAAGCCTATACTCACGGCCAATCCATCATCGCCATTGCGCTCTAACCCGGTTACATCATCTCGATCACCTATTTGGCTGTAACGCACCCCTACATTAAAATCAGGTAAGCTGGAGTAGCCCGCCAGGTTTCTCTTAATACTACTTTTCTCAATGGCAAGATCGGCTATCTTCAGCTCTTCATTGTTCTCGGCAAACTGATATAAGCGAGTAATGGGGTGGGATAGTTTGACGGGTACTTTGCTGTGAGAGTTAATATCAAAGGGCTGTTCAGGATCGCGGTTTAACAGTGAATTGATACGGGTTTTTTCTGTTGAGACTAGCTCACTCAGCAATTGAACATCATAGGATACCTGTGCGAACTGGCTTTGCGCCTTGGCAACATCATTTAAAGTGCTGTTACTGGCAGCATAATCGGTGGTGGCAATATGGGTGATTTTCTCCAGTACCGCCTTGTTTTGCATGCTCAGGCGAACCGCTGTTTGAAGATAAGCCAGTTCATAATAAGATTGCTTCAGGGCGACCAACACATCACGACTCGCTTTGTCATAACGGGTTTTGGCAATGCTAATATCTTTTTTAACTATTTTCCCTTTTAGGTTTAGCTTGCCGGGAAAGGGAAACCCCTGACTTAAAGACAAGACTCTATCTTGAGGCCCCAGACGGGTTTCAATGGGGTCTATGGCTTCGGTATAAACCAGTTTGGGGTCGCTTAATGCCGTAGCTTGAGGGTATTGCTCAATCATACTTTCCCATGCGAGTTTTTTTGCTTTTAGTTCGGCATTGTTGTTCAGGGCTATTTTTATTAACTGGTTAAGGCTTGTTTTGGGTAGAGGCTTAGGTTGTGGAGCAGCCATTAAAGCATTCAAGCCCAATAAACAAAATGAGGTGATAACTAAAGTCAGCGTTTTAAAAAGTGTCACTGGCATAAAACTGCCCTGCTAATGGTGGTGAGGAATATGATCTAGTGTTAAGTGTAGACCTATGGTTTAGACATAGATCAACATACTTTACTTTACTTAACTTAGGAAATTGAAAGATGTATGAATTAAACGAGGGGAGGGCGTAATTCGGGGGAGATTGACTGTGTATAAAGATTTGTATTGCCAGAAACTGGCTTTAAAGAAATAGGATGAGAATATATCAGGAGTGGTAATGAAGGGAGTACTGCTGTTGTAACCAAACCGCTGTCACAGCAATTTGAATCACAATTCATAGAGTGCGCTGAGTCTGTTCCATCACTACTTCCATTGCAACAGGGCATATCACAAGGAGACATGTCGGGGTGATGGCAATGCCTATCGCTAGTCATAGAAACGGTAGTATTTTGAGAGGAAGTATGGGTGTCGTTCTGCGTTATATTTTGTTTAGAATCGTGTACAGAGTTTTGTGTAGAATAGGTTGGATTGATATTGGCTTTTGACAGGTTTGATGCGCAAGCTGATGCAAAAACCGCTGAAGGGAGTATTGCGTTAAGCACCATCAATAGAATCAAAATGCGTTTTATCATTATATTATGCTATTTAAAATCAGCCATTTACGCTTGGTAAATGTTTATGAAAAGTATATATTCAGTATAAGTATAGTTATATACGCAACTATATATAATATAGATCATTACAAATTTCGAGTATAACTTCAATTTCTTGTTGTTTTTTAATTAGAGTCGAGGTTATTACAGATTGGACAATCAGGGTTTTTAGGTAGCTGTATGCGCTGCCACTCCAGTGATTGTGCATCCAGTAACATAAGCTGTCCTGTTAATGCTGAACGGTCCAGTAACACATTAATGGTTTCCTGAGCTTGCATAGTACCGATGATGCCCACAACAGGAGCTACTACTCCTTCCATGGCACAGGTGGCACCTTCCAGATTTTCATTGCTGTATAAACATTGATAGCAGGGACTCGACTCTTTGCGTGAGTCAAAGGTTGTAAGCTGACCTTCCTGACGTATGGCAGCGCCTGAAATCAGTGGGGTTTTTAATGCTACGGTGACTCGGTTAAGTTCAAATCGACTGGGGAAGTTGTCCATACAATCCACAACGGCGTCTGCCAGACTAACTTCTTTCTCTAGTTCTTGCGGGTCTAATATGTGATCTAACGTAGTTATTTTTAGGTCGGGGTTAATGGCGAGTAAGCGTTCTTTTGCCGAATCGACTTTTAAGCTGCCGATACTGTTCTGGGTGTGAATAATCTGCCGTTGCAAATTGGATTCTTCGACTGAATCATAATCACTCAACACTAAATGCCCAATCCCGGCAGCAGCGAGATATAAAGCAACAGGGGAACCTAAGCCTCCCATGCCAATAATCAAAACCCGCGAGTTTAATAATCGCTGTTGACCTTCTTCACCCATTGCGGGAAGCTTGATTTGACGGTTATAACGGGATGCTTGTTCAGGAGTCATATTCTGATATAGGTAAAAACATGTTGAAGCACTAAATAAAGCCATCAAAAGGTTGAATATCGACCATCTCCCCCGCCTTAATGCTAGATGTTTTAGTAGGCATTAAAATAAAACAGTTTGCCTGACTCATTGAGCTGAGTACACCTGATCCTTGTTGACCCGTTTTAATCACCGCTAGATCACCATTCTCATCCTGCGTATAAATACCACGTTGAAATTCAAAACGTCCTGGCCGTTTTCTTAAGGGTGTATCGCAACGTGCTTTAATCGTTCTGGGAGCACTGCTCTTGCCACTACTGAGATATTGCAAAGCAGGTTGCACAAACTGATAAAACGTGACCATTACAGAAACAGGGTTGCCGGGTAAGCCAAAAAACCTCGTATGATTGATGCTTCCAAAAGTCAAAGGGCGGCCAGGTTTCATGGCAATTTTCCAAAACTTTATCTGCCCTAACTCTTCCAGAACGGGTTTCACATAGTCCGCTTCACCCACAGATACGCCACCAGAGGTAATAATCACATCAGCCATATCTGCTGCCATGATAAGCGTATCACGCATAGATTGCGGGTCATCACGTACAACGCCTAAATCTAGAATTTCAACATCCAGCCTTTTTAACATGCCATATAGGGTGTAACGATTGCTATCGTAAAGTTGACCTTTTTGCAAGGTTTCACCCAATGATCGTAACTCATCCCCTGTAGAAAAAAAGGCCACACGAGGGCGGCGATACACTAATATTTCACCCACTCCCAAAGAGGCTAATACACCAAGATCGGCAGGCATAATACGCCTACCTTTTTCCAAGACCTTATCATTAATCTCAATATCTTCACCGATATGGCGTACATTCTGTCCTGTCTGATGTCCTTCACCTATTTGGATGTGTGAGTTATCCAAAATTTCTACATGCTCTTGCATAATGACGCTATCACAACCATCTGGAATAACCGCTCCGGTCATAATACGGACAACTTGTCCTGATTTGCACGAACCTTCAAACACACCACCAGCGAATGCCGTACCCATAATTTCATAGGTTTTTGTGGTGTCATTAGGTAGATCATTTCCAGCAATAGCATAACCATCCATCGCTGAATTCGTATGAGAAGGAACATTAATAGGAGAATGAATATCCGTTGCCAATACACGATTTAGACTGGCTCTTAATGCCAGTTTCTCAATTCCTGAAATAGGCTCAATATCTTTTTGAATACTACTTCGAGCTTCATCTATAGAAATAGAAGCAGGATCATAATCATCTGCGCAACTAGGATCGCGCTGTATTATTTTCTCCATCTGACTTTGGCTCCAAAATTTTTATTATACTATTTTTGGTTTGGTTTGGTTTGGTTTGGTTTGGTTTGAAGGTTGTTCGTTGTGCTAGAATAAGGTCTAAATCTGTTTATTGTTGTAACAAAAGTGGACTTCGCACTGAAAGAAGTATCTGAATTTATGAGGCTATAATGAAAACTACTTCCGAGCGCCAGCTACAAGATCCTTTTGGCAGAACGGTTGAGTATGTTCGTTTATCGGTTACCGATAAATGTAATATGCGTTGTTTTTACTGTATGCCAGAAGGTTTTAAAGGCTTTGAAATCCCCGAAAACTGGCTCACGTTTGATGAAATAGAACGGGTCATTGATGCTTTCACTCGTTTGGGTGTTAGTCGTGTAAGGCTAACAGGCGGTGAACCTTTAGTGCGCAAGAACTTGCCTGAATTAATCGGTCGGTTGTCTGCACTGGATGGTCTGGATGATTTGTCACTAAGTACCAATGCTAGCTTATTGAGTCGATATGCAGAAGATATTCAAAAAGCAGGTGTGAGTAGGATTAATGTTAGTCTGGACTCGTTACAGCCGGATCGCTTCAAAAAAATCACGGGTAATGGCAAGCTTGAGGAGGTATTAGCGGGATTAGCTGCAGCCAAAGAAGCAGCTTTGTCCCCTATTAAAATCAATACCGTCGCTATGAAAGGGGTGAATGATGATGAGTTCGTCGATCTGGTTAACTACTGCGGAGATATGGGTTTTACGTTACGCTTTATAGAAACCATGCCCATTGGTAGTACGGGAAGAAATGCGAGTGAAGATAATTACCTGAATTTGCAGGAGGTTATCGCTACGCTTTCGAAAGAGTTTGATCTGATTCCTGGTGTCGTCCCTGGTGGCGGCCCCGCTAGATACTACAAGGTCAGAGATAATGATCTGCATATTGGTTTTATCACCCCCATATCCCAACATTTTTGTGAGACTTGTAATCGCGTACGATTGTCAGTGGATGGATCGCTCTACCTCTGTCTAGGTGATGAACATAAATTCGAATTACGCCCTTTGTTACGACAAGGAATCAGTGATCAGGCTTTGGAAGAGGTGATTGAAGAGGCGATGGAGCTTAAGCCAGAACGCCACGTATTTAATGAAAACGCTGACCAGGTGATTCGATTTATGTCGATGACGGGTGGTTAGGGTAACTTGTCGATAGAGACCTGCACAAAAAATATGACCATAAAAATTATTTACTTCGCTAGTCTGCGAGAAAAAATAGGTCGTGATCATGATCTTATTCAAACCGATACACCCATCACGGCCGCCACAGCATGGACAATGGCAACGGGAGAGACAAAACTTCCTGATAACCTGCTCATTGCTGTGAACCATCAATATGTTAAGGCTGAGAGTTTGGTAAAAACCAATGATGAACTTGCCTTTTTTCCTCCCGTAACAGGAGGCTAGGAGCCTGTCCGAGAACAGTGAGCCTACTGCGGAAAAGCTGAATTTGGCTATATTTTCCCTCAATTTGCGTTAAATAGAATGACTATTCGCCTTAAATTGATGAAAAATCTAGCTCAAATCAGCTTTCCCTCGCTACGGCTCATGTTCTCGGACAAGCTCCTAGTATTAGCTATGGACAAAACTAAAAACACCATGAACAAGAAAGTCTCTAGGCCACTTAACATAGCTGTGCTAACAGTCTCTGATTCGCGAACAGAAGCGGATGATAAGTCAGGACAGATTCTAGTTGAAAGGATAAGAGTGGCAGGTCATCAATTGGCGGACAAACAAATCATTGTAGATGATATCTATCAAATTAGAGCCGTTGTGTCGAACTGGATAGCTGACCCTGATGTTCATGTGGTTATCAGTACCGGTGGCACCGGTCTCACAGGCAGGGATATTACGCCGGAAGCTTTTAAGGTTTTGTATGATAAGGAAATTGAAGGCTTTGGTGAAATTTTTCGTATGCTTTCCTATGAGCTAATAAGTACATCAACTATTCAGTCAAGAGCCATTGCGGGTATTGCAAATGGAACCGTATTGTTCACCTTGCCGGGTTCCCCTGGAGCTTGTAAAGATGGTTGGGATAAGGTGATTTCTCAGCAATTGGATATTGATCATAAGCCCTGCAATCTGGTGGAGATAATGCCCCGGTTTTTGGAAGTATGAGAGGATATCGCTAATGCTACTATGTCAGCAACAGCTGTCTTTCTTTGTCTGTCTGTCAGTGTTCCTAATCGGTAAAACCCATAGCAGACTTCCCCGGTTTTCATTATCTATCTCTTCCAGATTCACTCAGATCTATTCCGGCAAAGATAAAAAAAGCATTTAAACTAAAGTAATGATCGTATATTTCAGTGTTATGCAGTTATAATGCCCCAGCAGAATTCTGCGTCTAATGTAATTAAATTAAAGAGAAAAGTTATGAGTAAAGGTACAGTCAAGTGGTTCAATGCAGAAAAAGGATTCGGTTTCATCACTCCAGAGGATGGTGGAAAGGATTTATTTGTACACCATTCAGATATACAAAGTGGTGATGGCTATGCAACACTTAACGATGGTCAAGCAGTAGAGTTTGAGGTTGGAGAAGGTCAAAAAGGGCCTTGTGCAAAAAATGTAGTAGCTTCTTAAATTCATAAAAATATCTATCTCTTCCCACGGCATAGGGCATTCTTCCTATGCCTGACTTTATGATAAAGTGTTACCCATGTTGCCGGTTTGCACACACCCCTTGGGTGAGGGTGTTGAATAAGTAGATTATGTAGGTTGCGGGTGTGGAACAAACCTCAACGTGACAAGCTCTGTTGGGGTTCCTACGTCACCCACAACCTACCAATTACTACTTTTGCGACACCCTCTTAGTGGGGAGGGGTAGATATTCTAAGGTAGTCTTTTACTCAGACCTATCTATCCGTAGGTAATCGCCCCTGCGTTATCCCACCTTTAATACCCCCTGTAGTTCGCCCCTGCTAGATAAATGGACAATCTATCTATATTACTAAGGAGCACTGCTATAGCATTGAACAACCCTGATATAGCACTATCGACATTGCACAGGGTTTTTGTCTAAATTTCTGTACAGCTCATAAGGTATTTGGTAGATGACATGGTTAAGTTGTCATCATAATATTCATCTGGAGATTCGTACAATGAAGAAAAATATCATCTGGTTTAATGATCTGGGCATGAACGACGTCAATATTGTCGGAGGGAAAAATGCATCGCTTGGAGAAATGATAAGCAGTTTATCTAGTAAGGGAGTCTCTGTTCCTAATGGTTTTGCCACCACAACTTATGCCTATTCGAATTTTTTACAGGAAAATAATCTGGTAGAAAGAATTAATACGCTACTGGATAGTCTGGATGTTGATGATATTAGTGCATTGACAAAAGTAGGAGCAGACATTCGTAGCTGGATTATGGATGCCACATTACCGCTAGATTTATTAGATGATATTGGTATTGCATTTGAACAAATGAATGACGAATCAGCGGTCGAACTTGCCGTTGCAGTCCGCTCCTCAGCTACGGCTGAAGACCTTCCTGATGCCTCGTTTGCCGGGCAACAAGAAACCTTTCTTAATGTGCGTGGCTTGGATGAGGTTATTGAAGCCATTAAAGAAGTCTTCGCTTCACTCTACAATGATCGTGCCATTTCCTATCGTGTCCATCAGAACTTTGAACATGACAAAGTATTGCTCTCTGCGGGTATTCAAAAGATGGTTCGTAGCGATATAGGCGCTAGTGGTGTTTTGTTTACTCTGGATACCGAATCGGGGTTTCGTGATGCTATTTTTATTACAGGTACTTATGGATTAGGGGAAACCGTCGTTCAGGGAGCGGTCAATCCAGACGAATTCAATGTCTATAAACCCAATATTGAAGCAGCTCGACCCGCCATACTAAAACGACATTTGGGTGAGAAGGCCATTGAAATGGTGTACTCAGATGCATCGGGTCATGACAAAGCGACATTAATACAAGATGTAGAAGAGCAACGTAGAAATAAATTCTGTATTTCCGATGAGCAAATAGAAGAACTGGCTAAACAAGCAATAATCATCGAGAAACACTATGACCGCCCTATGGATATCGAATGGGCATTAGACGGTGGCAATAATAAACTCTATATCGTACAAGCAAGACCTGAAACGGTAGAAAGCTTAAATACGGGTAATATGATTGAGCGCTATCAGCTCAAAGAAGAAGGGAAAATCCTGACCGAAGGGCGCTCAATTGGACAACGTATTGGTCAAGGTACAGCTAAAGTCATTGAAAATATTGCGCAAATGGATGAAGTGAAAGTGGGTGATGTTCTGGTAACGGATATGACAGATCCCGACTGGGAACCGATTATGAAACGCGCGTCAGCTATTGTTACTAACCGTGGAGGTCGTACTTGTCATGCCGCTATTATTGCTCGTGAATTAGGTGTACCTGCTATTGTCGGCTGTGGTAATGCTACTTCGACTATCCACACTGGGCAGATGGTGACAGCCTCCTGTGCAGACGGGGATACAGGCTTTGTTTACGCAGGCAAGCTAGCCTTCGAACATACCAAAACAGATACCGGGGAACTACCAGAGCTACCTGTGAAAATCATGATGAATGTGGGCAATCCTTCACGAGCCTTTTCTTTCTCACAAATTCCCAATGCAGGTGTTGGGCTGGCTCGTTTAGAGTTTATTATTAACAACATGATTGGCATTCATCCAAAAGCACTCTTGGGCTTTAATGAATTACCTGATGATCTTAAACAGACTATTAATAAAAAAATAGCAGGTTATGCTGATCCGGTAAGCTTTTATATCGACAAACTATGTGAAGGAATCAGCACATTAGCAGCGGCTTTTGCACCAGAGCCAGTGATAGTGCGTATGTCTGATTTTAAAACCAATGAATACGCGAATCTCATTGCGGGTGAGCGCTACGAGCCGCATGAAGAAAACCCCATGATCGGCTATCGAGGTGTCTCACGTTACTTGTCAGAAGCATTCCGAGAGTGTTTTGAACTGGAATGCCTTGCTTTAAAGAGAGTGCGTGATGAAATGGGATTTCACAATATACAAATCATGATTCCTTTTTGCCGCACTTTAGAAGAAGCCGAACAAGTCACAGCTTTATTGGAACAAAATGGTTTAAAGCGAGGGAATAAGGGGCTACGCATTATGATGATGTGTGAGCTACCTTCCAATGCGGTTTTAGCAGAAGAGTTTCTTGAATATTTTGATGGATTCTCTATAGGCTCAAATGATATGACACAACTAACACTAGGACTGGATAGGGATTCAGGCTTAATCGCTCATTTATTTGATGAACGCAACCCTGCGGTTAAGAAAATGCTGGAAATGGCTATTTCTGCCTGTCACAAAAAGGGGAAATATATCGGGATTTGTGGGCAAGGCCCTTCAGACTATCCCGATTTTGCAGAGTGGTTATTGGAACAAAAAATCACTTCACTTTCATTGAATCCAGATACGGTTGTTGATACCTGGTTGTATCTAGCTAGTACAGTAAACGGTAATTACGACGAACAATCTGACGGTCTAAATCGCTGATAACTGCGTTATCGCTACTCCCTGTAGCTAGAGCCTACTTTTCGTTCAGGCACTAGCTAGGAGGCTGTCCAAGAATAGCGAAGCTACTACAATCCACCCTGATATATGCCTATTTCCCGATCAAATTCGTTAAAGAGCTACGGCTATTCGCCTTATTTGATCGAAAAATAATCACATATCAGGATGAATTTCGCTACGCTTCCTATTCTCGGACAGCCTCCTAGAGAGAATCATTCTCTTGTTTGGAACGAACAAGCTGAATAATTCTGGCAGAAAGTTCCTCGATAGAACTGGATGTCGTATCAAAAACATCCAACCGATAGCGATTAAATAAATCCAGTGCATGGTTTATTTCAGCCTTACAGTTGGATAAAGTGGCATAACGACTGCCTGCTCGTCTTTTTTCGCGAATACTGGATAGCCGTTTAGCACTTATACTTAAACCGACCAGCTTATGTAGATTCTCTTTCAATACCTGAGGTAAATCATCCTTCAAAAAATCATCCTCGGTGAGAGGATAATTCGCTGCTTTAATTCCAAAATGTAATGCCAGATAGAGACATGTAGGGGTTTTACCTGAGCGAGATACGCCAACCAGAATCACCTCAGCTTCATTCATATCCTGCAATGTCATTGCATCATCATGGGTCAAGGTGTAGTTGATGACATCCATGCGTTGATCATAAGTCTGACGATTGACTAGTCCATGGCTAACCCCCAATCTTAAAGTCGGTGTGACTCCTATATCTTTGCCTATCTCACTGATGTAGTGCGTGAATAGCTCGTAATAATGACAAGAAGCAGTTTCCAGAATGCGACTAATTTTTTCATCCGGCATGGTTGCAAAAACCAGAGGTTTAACATCATTCCTTGCTGTCTCCGCTGCAAATTCAACGGCTAGCTCTTTTGCCTTTTCAGTCGTATTGAGAAAACCCTTACGGTGATAAATGAAGTCTACATCAGGGAACTGAGAAAGCAGACTTTCACCTAGATACTCTGCTGTAATCCCGGTACTTTCAGAGACAAAATAAACGAGTTGCTTTTTATTCGTCACATCTTCCATGTTAGCCCCTTCAGTTGGACGGCTTATAGAGTGATTTCTTCGAATGAATAAGGCTTAAAACCGGATAAATTGAGCCCCATCTTTAGCGAGTTCCTAAAGGCTCTTGTGTAACAGCTCGATTGATGTCCAGTACTGAAATAAGTCCGATAACAAGTGTGAGCGTTACATGACTCATTTAGTAATAACTCGGACATTAGGGTCTCGGATTCTTATAGTAAACCGGAGTATATCTTATCATGAAAACCTCTCAAGAAATTAACACCGGTGAGGATGCGGGATAAAAAAGCAACTCGATATTTATATTCCACCCCTTGATAAATACTTCACAGTTCCCAACTTCATCTTTTATAGCACTCACATAGCGCCTAGTGCAGCCGTAATATCCAACAATCCCCTACCATGCTTCACTGGGTCGTAGCCTGTAAATGTACGATTCGCATTTTCCTTTAAGAACGCAACAAGCTGTTTCATGGTGTAACCCAAATTTTCTCGCTGATTGTATTCTTCCATCAATGCTAGTGCTGCGGCAATCATCGGCGCACCCATAGAGTGTCCTGAAAATAACTGATAGCCACGTTGATCTATTAAATAATAAGGCAATTCACCTTCAGCTACTTTGCGCGTCATCGTTGAAAGCACATCATATGAAGGTATTAAAATACAGTACTCAGATGCCATTGCTCCACAAGAATTAATGGGTGTGATGTATTCGCCCTGCATTAAAGCGGTTAAATCAGCATCGCTTACGTTTGGATTAGCTATGGCTGCTTCATAACCTTTAGGCTGAGCCAGAACTGCGGATATCCATAATCCCGCATCCACCTTTGTACTGAGGCTAGGCATGGCATTAAGTACCGACGTTCTATCTTCGAACAGATGATCCTAAAAAACGCAGTTGAAACGTAGCGAGAATGACTAGAGTGCTGAAGAT
>CAZDMX010000023.1:0-11559 GCA_964506085.1 uncultured Thiothrix sp.
CAAAGCATCATCAACATAAAATCAGGGGGGCGTGGCCGTTTATCTGGCATTGCCGCCGCCCTTTTCCTGCTGAGCTTTATCTTGGTCGGCTCCCCATTAATAGAGCGAATACCGATAGCGGTATTGATTGGCGTTATGTTTATGGTCGTTATCGGCACGTTTGAGTGGTGCAGTTTCCGCTTGATTGGAAAAATACCTCTTGCCGATACGTTGATAGGCATTTCAGTAGCCGTGATAACCGTGTTTGCTGATCTGGCAATAGCCGTGATTACGGGTGTCATTTTATCGGCATTAGTTTTTGCCTGGCAGCATGCAAAGCAAATAAACGCAGAGATATCGACCAATAAAATGGGCGGCAAGGTCTATAGTATAAATGGCCCTTTATTCTTTGCATCGGTACAAAACTTTCAGGAAATATTTGACCCTAAAAATGATCCCGATGATGTAGTGGTAGATTTCCAAAACTCACGGGTAGCGGATCATTCTGCCATTCAGGCCATAGATAAGCTGGCAGAGCGCTATAATAAAGAACATAAGCGTCTACATTTAAAACATGTCAGTGAAGAGTGTCGCTTGTTATTGAAAACAGCAGGGCCATTGGTAGAGGTTAATGTAGTAGAAGACCCTCATTATCATGTGGCCGTTAACAAAAAAGATTTCGTAAGAGGAAAGCAGATATGATAAACAAACTAAGCATAAACAACCTGTTGACAGGAGCCATATTCTCAACGATGTTGGTGTTTTCTACATTAGCTAGCGCAGATGTCACCGGTATAAAAAGTGGCAAGCAGATGGTTAAAGAAATTGCTGCTTCTGTGAAAAATATCAGTACGACTGAACTAAAGAAAGAAATTGATTCTAATCCTGATCTAGTGCTGGTTGATATCCGGACATTTGGTGAAATTAAATCAATGAGTGGCGCGATTGATGCGACTCAAAATGTAAATATCGTCCGCGGTTGGCTAGAATTCAGGATCGGCAAGTATGCCCAAAATAAAGATACACCGATTGTTGTCTATTGTGGCGGCAATATTAGAAGCCCTCTCGCAGCGGATACTTTGACAAAAATGGGCTATACCGATGTGCGGAATTATTCTGACGGTTTTCTTGGCTGGAAAAAAGATAAATTGCCGGTCGCTATGCCTTAAATACTCGAACAAGATAGGCTTGATGGAGTACTTGGACTAACTGGCCTTGATAAGTAGCAATAACTTAAACCTAAAAAACTCAGTGAAACTACTGCGAATTCCTTTATCTTCAGCACTCTAGTCATTCTCGCTACATTACAACTGAGTTTTTTAGGTTAAAATATGACGCTGTGTGATTCGAAAATATGCTCTATGATAGGTGTATATATAAATATAGGTCACACCTTTGATGTACAAAAATATAATAGCTTTCCGAATAGCATTTAAAGTAGTAATCATTATTGGGCTTTACCTCGGTTCTTTACTAAGTCCAGCTTTGTTCGCTAAAGAAAATACACTAAACAGCAAAGAACCTATCAACACCCCGATTGATCTTGATACGCAGACCTTACAAGCTAAGATTAAAAATAATAAAGACCTGTTACTCATTGATGTAAGAACACCGGGCGAGATCATTGTCTTGGGTGGTTCGATAGATTATCCCAATGAAATCAATATTCCTCGGGGTTGGTTAGAATTTCGTATTAAAGATGAAGTGCCGAATTTAGATACGCCTATCGTCGTTTACTGTGGAACTAATATTCGCAGCCCACTAGCGGCAATCACACTCAAAGAAATGGGCTACACACAGGTAACTAATTATAAAGATGCCTTTGTCGGTTGGAAGAAAGCCAAGCTAGCCATCAAGACACCCGATGCAGCACCTGATTCAATGCTTTACAGCAAACCCGTCGAGGTCATTGAAGGCGTTTACTCGGCTATTGGTGAGACAGCTCCTGCTTCCTATGCTAATTCCGGACATAACAATAACCTGTCTTTTATCGTTACGGATGAAGGCGTGCTTGTGGTGAATGCAGGGGATAATTATCTATTAGCCAAAGCACTGCACGAAGAAATCAAAAAAATAACCGATAAACCCATTAAATTTGTAGTGCTTGAGAATGGGCAAGGGCATGCGATGTTAGGCTCTAATTACTGGCAGGAACAAGGTGTTCCCATTATCGCGCACATAGAAACAGCTCAAGAAATCAAAGAACACGGTGCTGAAGTGATCGACCGTATGCAGCAAGGTCGAAAAGACAAGGCATTAGGTACAAAACTGGTCACGCCAGATAAAACCTTTGATGAAAAAATGGAGATTACACTAGGCGGTGTAAAAATTGAATTGCTTCATCTTGGCCCCTCTCATAGCCCTGGTGATATCATGGTTTGGCTGCCAGAGAAAAACATCATTATTACGGGCGATATGGCCTTTCACCAACGTCTATTACCTGTATTTGAACACACGGATACTGGAACCTGGTTAGAAACATGGGAAAAATTTGCGGCACTCAAGGCAAAGTATGTTATTCCAGGGCATGGTGTCGCCACCAATATGCAAGAAGTTACAAAGTACACAAAAGGTTATTTAGCCTATATGCGAGAGCAGATTAGCAAAGTCATCGAAGACGGTGGCGAATTGCAAGATGCCTATGATATAGACCAGTCGGCCTATGCGCACTTACCTACCTATAAAATACTCTACAAGCAAAATGCTGGACGAATATTCCGTGCAATGGAATTTGAGTAGCAGCTTGAGTAACCGCTGCTATTTACAGAAACGACCTCATAGCATTTTGCTAGTAGAGGATGATTAAGCTTGTGCGAAATTTTGCTGTAGTCTTCATAGGATTATTAATTTCCAGCATTTTAGTAAGCTGCTCAACAGGCGAGCAGACCATCAAACTTCAAGGCCAAACAATGGGGACGTTTTGGCATGTCACGGTTGTCGATTCTGACACGGTAGACAAAAAAAGACTCGATCAATTAATCAAGCAAGAGCTATTAGCCATTAATCAACAATTCTCAACGTACATTGCCGATTCTGAAATTAGCCAATTTAATAACCTCCAAAGCACTGAGTCTTTCAAAGTTAGCAAGGCTGTCGTCAGCGTAGTAAAAGCGGCTAATAGCCTGAGTGAAAAAACAAATGGGGCTTTTGATATTACCGTTGCGCCCTTAATTAATCTTTGGGGGTTTGGACCAAAGATAACACTCAATCAGCCAAGCGAATCATCTATTCAAAAAGCGAAGAAGACCACAGGCTATCAGCACTTAAAAACATTGCTAAATCCACCACAGCTAAAAAAACATATACCACAACTAAAGATTGATCTCTCTGCAATCGCCAAGGGTTACGGTGTTGATAGAGTAGCCACATTATTAGATCAACACCGTATTCAGAATTATCTGGTAGAAATAGGTGGAGAGTTAAAAGTAAAAGGGCAAAATCCAAAAGCAGAAAAATGGCAAATTGCCATAGAAAAGCCTGTTATCAATCACGCAAATATCAACCAAAAATTAGCACAACAGATCATCCCTCTAGAAAACATAGCGGTAGCAACATCAGGCGACTATCACAATTATTTTGAAGAAAAAGGAGTGCGCTTTAGCCATACAATAGACCCTAAATCAGGTAAACCTGTAACCCACCAATTAGCCTCTGTAACGGTTTTTCATGAATCTGCAATGATGGCAGATGGTTTAGCCACTGCAATCATGGTGCTAGGTGATAAAAAAGGATTGGCCTTTGCAAAGCAAGAAGGATTAGAAGTTTATATGATAATTCGGAAGGATCATGGCTTTAGTATTGTTTCAACGCTTAAAACCAAATGATATACATAGAAAAAGATTGGTATGGACAACCTTGTCCCAAAGTAGGCTTTAAAGTGAGTATGTCTACACAATGGATATTTAACCTAAAAAACTCAGTTGAAACTACTGCGAATGTCTATAGCACTGAATCTAAAGGTTTTCTGGAAAATTTTGACTTCACCCGTAGAGTGACTACGAATAAAGCCAACATTTTCCAGAAATTCCTTTATCTTCAGCACTCTAGTCATTCTCGCTACGTTTCAACTGAGTTTTTTAGGTTTAAAGTAGATGTACCCCTGCCACCTGAAAAAGATCTGCTTGCTCAACCCTATGAATATAAAGAAGGTCTTTGGGAGCAAAATGTTGCCGAATGGTTTATTGTGAACACAAGAACCAAGCGATACCTTGAATGTAATTTATCAGCTAATGGGGCTTGGTGGATGATGGCTTTTAGCGGAGTCAGGCAACGTAATATAGATTTATTACCAGACCTTTCCGAGGTGATTACCCAGTCATCTCGTCAACAAGATAGCTGGCAAGCAGAACTTGAAATCCCTGAGACCTTACTAGTTGATATTCTGGGTGATGATGAATGGGTACATAATGTGTGTTTTATCTTAGGCAAACAACCGAGGCAATATATAAGCTTCAATAAGTTGATCTCCAATAAACCCGACTTCCACCGCCCAGATGAGATCGCAATCTCAATACGGCGGCAGAAGAGATTGTGAAAGTATTCTGGGAGGAAAGAAAAATGAGGGGATTTCAACCATTTTAATGAGTTCCATGGATACTTTCACAGTCTATTAATACTCACCCCAATCATCTCACTAATATTGACCCTTATTTATTAAGCAATATATAATAAGCTCTATAGATAAAACATCAACATAAATAATTGAATAGTATGCTTATATTGATAAATTTATTATACAATGATCGACAGCTTATTTCAAAAAGAAGAGGTAAGTCACAATAAAAACCGGAGAATAAGAATGGCGGGAAGACCAAGTACAACTGAAATGCACTGTGGACCAGGTTTTAGAGTTCGCAAAGAAATAGAGCGTCCAGACCCTTCACTTATTGAGGCGTTCAGCAAGTATCCCACTCCTGATATTTCAGATTTAATTAATCGTCTCTATACCATGTCACCGGATATTCATAATGTATCAAACGACAAAGAGATTTGTGGCCCTGCATGTACCGTTAAAGTATTCCCAGGTGACAACTTGATGGTACACAAAGCACTTGATATTACCAAGCCAGGCGACATTGTGGTGGTGGATACTTCTGGCAATAGAAGCCACGCCGTTTTAGGTGATCTCGTTTCCAATAAAGCGAAACATATTGGCATTCAATCCTTTGTAATAGATGGCTTGGTTCGAGATATTGAAGGCATTAGAGAAACAGGATTGCCTGTATTTGCTACTGGTATTACGCCGATTGGCCCATTACATCGTGGACCCGGAGAGCTGGGTTACTCTGTATCTTGTGGTGGTATTGTGGTGAATCCCGGAGATATTATTCGTGGAGATGAGAATGGCGTTGTGGTCATTCGTAAAGATTTTGCGGAAGATATTCTGGAACGGTTACATACTCAAAAAGCTAATCTGGAAACCTATGTAGCTCAAGTTAAGCAAGGTATTTTCTCAAATGCATGGGTTGATGAGATGCTAAAACAAGGTAACTGCTCACTTGGAGATGACGGCTGATGCTGCTACAAAGTACGATTAACCCACTCAACTACAAGCTCTAGGCTAACTTATGTGGCAACAAAAAATCACCCAGTCTAAACGTCTTTTAAGAAAGGTTGTAGATAAGGTATCGCCTCGCGCAAGAGCGCAACGTGCTGCATTTACTGTATTAAGAAAGCGTTTTTATGATGACTTTTGGCAGAGTGCGGCTGCGGGTATTGACGCTGATATTGAAAATATGGGTAATAGCTGGTTTCTAGTAAAAAAAGGCGACAGCACTACCTTTGTTCACGGTGAAAGGGTCATGCTTGATACCCCTGTCACATTGAAACTCGCGGGGAACAAATCACTGGTTTATCGGTTGTTGAGTGAAGATGGCTATCCTGTTCCTCAATCACGATTGTTTACACTTGAAAGCATTGAAAAAGCGTATCAATTCCAGCAAAACATCAAAGGCGACGTCGTAGTTAAGCCGATGGATTCATGGGCGGGTCAGGGCGTGACTGTTAATATTCAGACTCCTGAAGCCTTAAAACAAGCGGCTCTTCATGCTTCACAATATGGTCATCAACTTCTGATAGAGAATCATATTTTAGGGGATTCCTATAGACTCCTCTTTCTGAACGGTGAATTCCTTGATGCGATTCGTAGAGATCCACCTCATATCGTAGGTGATGGGAAGCACACCATAAAACAACTTATCCGTCTGGAGAATACAGGCAGAGAGAATGCACCCGCAATGACAGCTCTCAGTCCACTTCAAATTGACGCAGACTGCAAAAGAACAATAAAAGAACTTAACCTTTCTTTAAGCTATATTCCGGCAGCTGAAGAGAAAATAAATGTTAAAAAAGTCGTTAATCAGAACACAAGATATGACAATCATGTAGTTAGGGATCAAGTCCATCCAGACGTTATTGCTCTCGGATGTGAGATTTCGACGCTATACCGTATTGAATTAGCCGGATTGGATTTAATTACCACAGATATTTCTAAACCTTTGTCTGAAACAGGTGGCGTGATCAATGAAATCAATACCACTCCCGGACTGCACCACCATTCTTTAGTATCCGATGAAAAAGCGGTTCTCCCTATAGGGGGGCTTGTGTTGGATTACATCCTTAAAACCTATCCCATCAAACGATAAATAACAATAGAGCAAATTATGTCAGCTATATCAGCTAATAAGAAAGTACCCGTTATCATTGTTGGTGGTCTGGAGAATGCATTATCCATTGTCCGCAGCTTAGGGCGTAGAGGTATTTCCGTTTCTGTCGCTTCATCCGCAAACTGCCAAGCGTTTAACTCACGCTTTATTGATCATAAATTTATCGTCCCTGAAGGAACAACTCCTGCTGATTACTTTAAGGAGTTACTGCTAGGAGAAGATAGTCATCAATATGAGAAGAGTATTCTCTTAGCTTGCAGTGATGTGGGGATTGAGTTCATCATCAATAACCATACCGCACTCGCGGAGAAATACACCCTCGATGTACAAAAACCACATCTACAAAAAGCCATGCTAGATAAGCAAGAAACACTGAGAATGGCTAAAGAAGCAGGCATTGGCATTCCTGAGTTTTGGAATATTGATTCGCTTGAAGATATTACCCTTATTGAAGATGAAATAAACTTTCCCGCTATCATAAAACCGATTCACTCACACCTGTTTCAACAAGCATTTGGAGGGAAGAAACTATTACAAATCGACAATAAGAAAGAGCTGCACGAAAAAGCGACAGAGGTCGTAGCAAAAGGTCTGGAGTTTATGATTTCAGAACTGATACCAGGGCCAGATACTTTACTAAGCAGCTATTACACGCATATTGATGATGATGGACACGCGCTGTTCAAATTTACCAAACATATTATACGGCGTTCGCCACCCAATTTTGGTGGGGCTTGTTATCACGGCACCCAATGGCTCCCAGAAACCGCTGAAAAAGGCGAGCAATTTTTCCGTAGTATCGGTTTTACGGGAGTAGCCAATGTCGAATTCAAAAGAGATACGCGTGATGGTCAGCTTAAAATAATCGAATGTAATGCTCGCTATACCGCAGGGCAAGAGTTAGTAACACGCTCAGGCATGGATATTTCATATATGATTTATCAATTTCTAACAGGAACTAAACTCCCTACCGCTACAAAATATAAAGAGAATATGCGTTATTGGTATCCTCGGGAAGACATCCGATCTTATCGTGTGTTAGCAAGCCGTGGCGACCTTAGTTTATTCCAATGGCTAAAAAGCATAGCTCACTACCCCACTGTTTTTCCTTATTTCAGCATCACTGATCCAAAACCTTCTTTAGTGCTTTTACGTGCCTGGATTGCTTCCTATTTGCCATGGAAATAACCACCACCCAAGATGAACTACAGCGGTTTGCTAAAGAAATCCTAATAGCCAGCGGCGCAGATAAAACTGAAGCTGCCGTGCTGGCAGAGGTGCTGGTTTGGTGTGATTTTGTGGGCAGGGACAATCAGGGCGTTTGGCGCTTGCCCATTCTTACGGATCGTATTGAGAAAGGCTTGGTCAACACGCCTTGTCATTACACTGTTCAGGCGAATAGCACATCTGCCGTTATCTTCGATGGCAACCAGGGCATGGGACATTATGTCGCCTACAAGGCAATGGAAGAGGCGATCCACATTGCCAGCAAAACGGGAATTGCCTTTGTCGGTGTGAAAGACAGCAACTTCTTTGGTGCGGGCGCTTACTATATTCAACAAGCCGCTGCCGCTGGAATGATTGGCATTGCCGCCAGCAACTCTTACCCAAAAGTCGCCGCATACAATGGGGTTAGCTCGGTGCTAGGCACTAACCCTTTTGCTTTCTCTGCCCCCCGAAAAGAAGGTCATCACTTATTGCTAGACATGGCAACTTCCGCTAGTGCTGGCTCCAGCATAAGAAAATGCATCGAAAAAGGCGAAGAGCTACCCGACGGCATCGCAGTGGATAGCAGCGGTGCTTTTATCAAAAACCCAGCTGAGGTAGAAAAAGGCACTATTCTGCCGTTTGGAGGCGCTAAAGGCTACGGCTTATCCCTGATGGTAGATATTCTCAGTGGCATTATTACTGGTGCAGGCTATTCTCATGGCGTTAAATCCATGTATAAAAACTTTGACGAAAGCGGTGATAATGGTCACTTTTTTATTGCCATAGATATCGCTAAACTCATCCCCATCGAGCATTACTACACACGGATGGAAACTTTCATCGAACTACTTCGCAGCTCTGGGCTAGAAGACAGCGAGAAATCTGTAATGTTACCGGGTGAGCTTCGCTGGAAAAAATATGATCAGAACCTGTTAAACGGCTTAACCATCAACAGCGCCACCACCACCATGCTCCAACAATTAGCAACACACTATAAAGTTTCGCTACCTCATGCGTAACCTCTTACTCAAAATCATACAAACCGGTGGGGCAAAATTCTACTCGGTGCTATTAGGCATTATCACCTTATCCATAACGGCTCGATGGCTTGGCCCTGAAGGCAGAGGGATTATCGCCTCAGTCACCACATGGGTGAACATTTTTATTGAAATGACCGCGATCAGTCTAGGCACTGTACTCATCTTTAAGGCGACCAAAGATCGCAATAAAAAGTGGATGCCTAAAATGCTCGGGACATTATTGGGACACACCCTGTTTGTCACCGTATTTAGCTGGTGTTTGATTGCGCTGGTTTATCTCGGTGGTCAGTATTGGGGCTGGCCTAAGTTATTAGGTGAAATCCCTGCAATAGCATTGATGATTGGCTTTATCGGCTTACCACTAGGCTTGTGGGATATCTACACCAATGCTTTACTGAACATCGAAGACCGCCTAAATGTCTATAACAAACTGCAAATAGCAGGCAGTACCGCAAATAGCCTATCTATCGTGCTGTTAGTGGTTGTTTCTGGTCTAGGAGTGGTCGGTGTCCTTGTGTCCAAAATCATCTGGCAATCCACTATTGCCTTGGGCGGTATTAAAAACCTAGTTAACAACAGCACGTCAAAAATCACCTATAGCTTTGAAACTTACAAAGACCTACTCACCAGCGGAGTCAAAATGCATTTAGGCACTATCGGTGCCATCATGACAACGAGTATAGACATCGTCATGGTCAATGCTTATCTAGGTAACGAACAAACGGGTATTTATCAATTAGCGGTACAAATGAGCCAGATGTTGCTGATTGTCTCATATGCCGCCAATACGGTTTTGAAAGGAGAGCTGACACGTAAAGGGGTATACGGAGTCTGGTCTTATCAAAAGAAGATTCTTGGATTAACCCTAGCCTTTATCATTTTCTCAGTGCTAGTAACAGGCTTTACCGCAGACTGGTGGTTGATCTTGTTGGCAGGAGAAGAGTTTAGAGACGCTATCCCCATCTTCCAGTTATTGTTGCTCACCATCATCGTCAATACTATCAATACGGTGATGAGCGTACAGTGGATTGGTCGAGGCTGGTTCCTGTTTAATTCCGCCATCACGCTAATAAAAGGGGTATTAAACATAGGCTTAAATGCATGGCTGATTCCAAAATACGGTATTTTAGGTGCGGTTTATGCCACCGTCGGCGTGGTGACTCTTTCATTATTTATAAATATTGCTATGTTTATTTATTGTGAGCTGGATGTGCGGCGGCATTATAAAATGAAAAAACAAGCAGAAAGCGAATGATCAAACCCCACATACAGGTTGCGATATGGGTGGATAGCTTAGAGACACAAGCTTGGGTATACGAGTCTATTGAACACCTATTGCGCCTTGATTTCGTGAATATCTGTACGGTACTGATTGACCCGATTAAGCAAGACACTGGCTCATCTAGTGTTATACGCAAGCAGTTCAACAGGATATCCAGCAAGCTATTTGATGGCGATATCACAGGCCCTAATTACTCGCACTGCAAAAACATCAAGCGCCTTATCCCCGAAGGTTCTGCTCATGTTGTTGACCATCAAAATATTAATGCCCAGCTAAAAGAGCAACATACCGATGTTTTAATCAAATACACCAGTACCCACTTAGATAATCAAGCTAACTTAGCGCTAACTTACGGGGTTTGGGATCATCTATTTAATGATAGCTTATCCCATAGAGCAGGCTATGAAGGCTTATGGGAAACACTCACTTCGCATCCTGAGGTAGGCTCAAGCCTACGCGTGACACACCCTCAATTAGCCCATCCCGCTACGATTCTGCGCTCCTATTCCTGTACCCATGAGGCCTCTACCTATGGAACCAATAACCTTAATTACTGGAAGAGCAGCTTGTTTGCCGCCCGCGCACTAAAAAGAATTCAGCACGACAGCAATCAATCGTTTTTTAACTCTTTAGATTCCAAACCACAAGGAAATGTGCGGGTTGCTCCCACTCTCCTTCAATATGCCCTGCTTTTGACAAAGAAAATTTTCTTTAAGATTAACAAAAAAGTGAAGTATTTACGGCATTTCGAACAGTGGTTCTTACTTTACAACCTACATCCAGAAACAGCATCGGACATGACCAGCTTTGTAAAACTGCTGCCTCCGAAAGAGGTATTTTGGGCAGATCCTCATGTCGTCTTTGAAAACAACACCTACTATATTTTTATTGAAGAACTTCCTTTTGCTACAGACAAAGGCTATTTATCCGTTATTGAGATGAATAAAGATGGGAGCTATTCGCAACCTAAAAAAATACTAGAAAAAAGCTATCATTTATCGTACCCCAATGTGTTTAAACACCAGGGTGAGTACTACATGATTCCTGAGACCCGTGCAAACGCCACTATTGAGTTGTATAAGTGCGTTAACTTCCCGCATCAATGGGAGTTTGTGATGAACTTGATGGAAGAGGTGCAAGCAGTTGATACGACTTTGCACTTCCAAGATAGCAAGTGTTGGCTATTCACCAATATCAAGGAAACAGCAGGGGCTTCCGCACATGATGAGCTATTCCTGTTTTATACCGACGTTAGTGACAGTGATACCGGAGCAAGCTTTCAAACAACCCAGTGGACTCCTCATCCATTAAACCCCATTGTATCTGATGTGAAAACAGCAAGACCTGCCGGAAAAATATTTACTGAAAACGGTAAGCTATTGCG
>CAZDMX010000024.1:0-11543 GCA_964506085.1 uncultured Thiothrix sp.
TTTATCTTCAGCACTCTAATCATTCTCGCTACGTTTCAACTGCGTTTTTTAGGATCATGTACTTAGGAACAAAAGATAACGTGCTTATAGGTGACTAAATGGAAGCACTCAGAGGTACAATAAAAAGGCTTGTAACTGAAAACAGCCACAAGCCTTTTAAAATAATGGTGGGCCGTGAGCGATTCGAACGCTCGACCAATTGATTAAAAGTCAACTGCTCTACCGGCTGAGCTAACGGCCCAAAAGAGTGCGGTAGTATACACTACCAAAAAGGGGTTTCAAGCCCTTTTTATCGCTTTTTTACAACGGGTAATTTACCCCTTTCCCAGAGCTTTAATTGCTTTACTTGTTGTAGTCTTTTGGGTCGATATTCAGCGCATGCATTTTTCGATACAGATGAGTACGTTCCATTTTTACGCGTTCTGCCAGACGGCTTACATTGCCTTTGGTTTGTTTTAGTTGCCAGCTAATATAGTCATGTTCAAATTGTTCTCTTGCCTGTCGTAGTGGTAGGTCATACATGCTTGCGGGTAGTTGGCCTACGCCTTCGTCGTACACTGGAATGTAAGAACCTAATGCTTCTTCTGCTTCTTCTTGTGAAATGCTAACGTCTGTTCCTAGTATCAGTAAACGCTGTACCAAGTTACGAAGCTCACGAATATTTCCGGGCCAGGGGTGGTTGCGTAGGTAGTTTTGAGCGGATACAGAGAAGTGTCGATAAGGTAGGCTTTCTTGTTCTGTTAGTAAGTCAACATAGTAGCTTAGTAGATCGGGCACGTCTTCGGAATGCTCCCGTAGTAAAGGGACGGTTAGCGGAACCATGTCTAATAAATAATAGAGTTCTTCGTTAAATTCTCCCGCTTGGATGTCATCTCTTAGGTCGTGAGTAGTTGCAACGATCAATCGCGCATTCATTTTTATCGGGACGTTGCTGTTTATGCGCTGGTAATGTCCTTGCTTTAAGGTGTCAAGTAAGTGTTCCTGAGTCTTTTTATCCAGTGCGAAAATATCAGCCAGATACAAAATGCCATTTCCTGCTTCATCTAATAGACCGTAACGAACCACCCCATTTTCTTCGTAGCCAAATAGTTTTTTTCCCATGTCGTTGTAGTCTTGTCCACTGGCTATGGCTTTGACAAAGGATTGATTTTTTCTTGTGCTATTTTTATGAATGTAGCGAGCCATTACCTCTTTGCCCGTGCCTGGTGCCCCATATATCAGCACGGTTGATGATTGGCTGGCTATTTTTTCTGCATTTTCGCGCAAGTCCAGCATGCTTTTGCTGGAGCCTACAGGCTCTGTTGCGATACAGACCTGTTCTCTTAAATCACGGTTTTCATGTTCCAGTTGTCCCGTTCGTAAACCGTTTTCTATGGTTAATAGCATCTTTGCCATGGACAGCGGTTTTTCTATAAAGTCATACGCACCTAAACGAGTTGCTTCTACGGCTGTCTCAATGGTTGCGTGACCTGACATCATAATTACCGGACAGCATAATCCACCTGATTCCTGCCAGCTTTTTAACAGTGATATGCCATCTTCATCTGGCATCCAGATATCCAGTAGTACTAGGTCTGGTTTGCGTTGTCCCCATTTTTCACGAGCTTCGGTGGCATTTTCAGCAGTTTCCACCTGATAGCCCTCATCTTCAAGTATTTCACTAACCAGTTGGCGGATATCTGGCTCATCATCAACGACTAATATGTATTGTGCTGTCATGCTTGCTCCTAAAAGTTAGTTCCGCTGTTGGTTTTTTGATGCTATTTGCTGGTGCTTGGCGTATTTTGTGCACTTGGCATCGGCAATAAAATAGTAAATATAGCACCTCTTTCATCACTATTTCTTACTGATATGCTTGCAGAGTGTTCCTGGATGATTTTTTTCACGATGGCCAGACCTAAGCCACTGCCTTTTGTTTTGTTACTGACATATGGGTCGAATATTTCTGGCAGTAATGCGTCTTCTATTCCTGGTCCATTATCGACAATACGGATTAATATTTCATCCATATCGGTATGTTGTGTGGATATTGTTAATATTCGCGGCTGATCTTGGTCTTCTAGCGCTTCTAATGAATTTTTCACCAGATTGACCATGACCTGACGCATACGATGTATGTCGATCAGAATGTCAGGGAGTTCTTCCAGTTGTAGAATAATGTCTACCTGCTGTTGATTGACATGGTAAAGCTCAGCTACTTCAGTAATCAATGTGTTGATACTGGTAAGTTGTAATTGTAAAGAAGGGGTTCTTGCATATTCACTGAAGGCATTGACCATCATTTTCATACTTTCTACTTGTTGCGTTATAGTCTGCGTCATTCTCTTAAGTAAATCAGCGGATGATTCGCTGACTTCAGGTAGTAAACGATGTTGCAAACGCTCTGCCGAAAGCTGAATGGGTGTTAGCGGGTTTTTAATTTCGTGAGCTAAGCGCTGTGCTACTTCAGCCCATGCTGCATCATGCTCAGCCTGTACTATTTCAGTCACATCATCTAAGACAAGAACCACACCTTTGTCACCATTAATTAACTCGGGCAGAGTCACTCCCTGACACAGAAACATCAGCCTTTTATTATTATGTAAGGTCATGATTTCTGTCTTCCATTCTGCATCGCCTGATTGCAGATGTGGCAGGATCGCCTCGATAAAGTTAGGCATGAATTCAGAAGTGTCACCAATTTCACTGATTTTTGAGCCAATGATACTTTTACCTTTGAGCTGTAAAAGCTGTTCGCCTGCTGCATTGATTCGTTGAATGATTAATGACTGATCCAGTGTTAATACACCTGAGGTTAGGTGATTGAGAACTACGTTCAGGTAATCATGCTGACGTTGCACTTGCAGGCGACTTTTTTCGCTTTCTCTGCGTGCTGATGACAATTTGGTGGTCATGGTGTTAAAAGATCGTGCCAATAAGCTAAAGTCATCATTTTTCGATACCGGCAATTTCTTTTGTAAATCACCCGATGCTACCGCCAAGGTTCCATCTAACAATTTTCGAATAGGGCTGGTGAGTTTTTGTGAATATATGAAGGCGGCCCACAGGGCAAATAATACCGTTAGTAACAAGATAATGAATAAACTTAGTCGAAAGCCATACTTGATGCTATTGCGGTGAAACTTTCTGATTTGATATTGATCTCGTGCATTTTCAACGCTTTCACTTAGCGCAGTAAATTTATGTGAAACAGGGAATAAGGCCGTCAGCGTATAGGTTTCGCTCAGTATGCCTTTTTGTAAAGTAACAGCGACCCTTGAATAAAGTTCTCCATTACCATCAGATTCTAACTCTAGATAAAAACCTCTGTTACTGAGTTTTCTGAACATGTCATCTTCTGGAAAATGGTCAAACAGCATTTCCGAGTTTAAGCCACTATAGGCAATAACTCGCTTATTTGAATCCAGTAACAGTATTTCATAAGCATTAAGGTCTTGCTGTTTTTGATCCAGAAAATAGGAGTATTCCGTTTCATCTGTTTTAAAAAGCTCCCGTGCCGTGAGTTCTATATCCCGCAAGTGAAGACTTGTCCCGGTCTTTAAGGATCTTTGCGCCAATTCTAAAGAATCGCCCAATGCACGTTCTATTTCTACGTCGTACCAGCTATCTATTTTTTGGCCAATAAAATTCATGGAAAAATAGGATACGACTAGTACCGGTGTGAGCGTCAATATTGCAAAGGCTGTCATCAAACGCAGGGTATAGCGTGAACCCGCTTTTTTTGATCGTAAATGCCTTAGTGCGCGTATTAGGTTGACAACGATAAGGATAAGTAAGATTGCAAGGGTGGTAATATTGAGTGGCGCAAGCCAGCGACCGATGCTCTCGGCAGAGTCAGGACTGCTGGTTGAGCTATCTAATAATGTTAAGGAAATGGCTAGTAGTAAAACGGTAATGGCTACCGGCAAGACCTGAAATATAAATGTTCTTAGGGTAATGCCCACAACACGCCTTCACTTTTGGTGTGATATTTGCTGCTCTTGAAGTAAGACTGAATTTTTAGCGGTAAACTTCGAGACTCAACACCTACTTTCGCCCGGATATAAAAATAGTAGCTACCATCATCTATAACCGGAGTTAATGTCGGCAACTGATGGTTTTCGATCCGCCCCATCTGTTTGAGTGCAGCGGGTAAATTGCTAAAACTCCAGTGTTGATCACTGTTCTTTCTTTTTAGCACATAATGTTTGGTCAGTGCATGATACTTTAATTCATAGGATATTCTGGAGATGAGTCTTGATGAATTCCACCACCAGACTCGATGCTGACCTAAGGTAAAGTCAATGCTGGCGTCGAGTTTTACGCCGTGCGTTAGTGCTCTTTGTAGGGTATCTGTTAGTTGGAAGGATACTATTCCATCCGCTTTATACTGGTAACTCTTTACCGCTGTAACCTTGATGCTTTGAATATCAACCTGACCATTAGCCATTACCTTCTGCAGGGGTAGCAGCAAAAGCAATGTTATTAGTAGTATTTTCTTTATGTTTTTGGACGGTATCATATGTTTATCATTAACAGTTCTATAAGTTCTTGCTATTTCTTTGCTAATAGCACTATAGATTAGTTAGTTGTATTTCCTGTTTTACCTATTGAGATTAGCAGACTTAACTCATGTTAGCGTTATTTAGAAGTATTTTCCTGTTTTTCCATTCAATCGAACAGTAGCCGTTCAAAAAACTGATATGGTTATTTTATATGCTATGCTAGTTAATGCATCAACACCTAAAGGGGGAAGGTTAAAATGAACATCTTCAAAACTATAGTTTCAAAAAGCAGCTGGACTTCACTCTTTATATTTTTATCCACGTCAAACGTTTTTGCCAATCATGTTGGCGGACATATCGTCGTGGGTGGTAGCACACCCAACCCAATACCGACACTTAGTGGAGGTATGCTGGTTTTACTTAGTCTATTGCTTTTTGTAGTTGCTTTAAGAATTAGCAAACAAAACAATGTAAAAGTAAATAAATTCTTTATGACACTTTTTGGGGTGATTATTCTCTCAACAAGTGGCAATGGTTTTAAGCTTATTTCTGAGGCTAAAGCAGGTGTCCTAGCAGTTGTAGCATTATCATCTCCTTCAGGTGGTGCCGCAGAAAAGTCCTTTGATCTCGATTTTGGTGGATCCTCCATAGGAAATAACACGGGTCAACCTTTACTTATACTACGATTTGAGAGTATTCCTGTTGATATCGCCGCGTGTTCGTTCGTTGGGAAAAACGACCCCTGCTTTGGCAAAGCACTACCCTTCTCAATGCCTGCTGGAACACAATGTTTTGTCAGATGTGATGATCTTCGTCCACAGGACGGCGCTATATGACAATGACAAAAACCACTGAGCCTTCACTATTTTTGGTGGAAGGAGTAGGCTTGCTGGAACATCACGAATTAATGGTTGCTTTATATGCTATGCTCCTTAATTGATCAATGGCTAGGTAAGAGGTTAAAATGAATATCTTCAAAACTATTTTTTCGAAAATCGGCTGGGCTTCACTCTTTATATTTTCATCCACGTCAAGCGTTTTTGCCAATCACATAGGGGGACACATTGTCATTGGTGGCGGTGCACCCACTGCCATACCCACACTTAGTGGAAGTATGCTGATTCTGCTTAGTCTATTGCTTTTTATAGTTGCTTTAAGAATTAGCAAACAAAAGAATGCAAAAGTAAATAAGTTCTTTATTACACTTTTGGGGGTAGGTATTCTCTCAATAGGCGGTAGTGGAATTAAACTTATCTCTAATGCTCAGGCAGGTGTTGATCTTCCGATTACCTTACTTTCTTCTCCTTCAGGTGGTGCTTCCGAGCTAATTCTTGACTTACCTAGTGGCTTCTCATTCGTTGACAACAATACAGCTCAAGCCTTACTCATATTGCGCTTTGAAAGTAGTCCTCCTGATCTCGTTCGGTGTTCATTTAGCAGTCCATTTATGGGACAAACGGATTTTTGTACCGGCAAAACACCACCCTTTTCAATACCTGCCGGTACGCAATGTTCTGTCGTCTGTTCCTTTATTCGTTAAAGAAGTAGTGAAAGTTATTCGCCTAAAGAATGAGAATTGTTTATGGGTTTGACAATGGAACAACCATTGCCGACGACCCAAGCCTTGTCTTGAATGCTTTTAAATTGCTCTGTACCCATCAAGCCTAACTTGTTGGAGTACTCATAGTGGATACCAATACAACCATCATTCAGCTATCACCGAGCTTTTTACAAGCTCACTATGACGAACTTCAATTCGCCGCCATTTTTGGTGGCATGATTCTGTTATTCGTACTAGAAGGTTTTTACCCACGTAAGGCTGTAACAAACGACCAAACAACTCGTTGGATAAGTAATATCGGCCTAGCACTTTTTAATCACTTTTTTATTATATTTTACTCACTTGCCATTATTAGTGCAGTGTCTATACTCCAACCCGAATCTCCCTTACTTAAACATTTTCAGGTTTCTGATCTAACCTCTTTCTTTATAGCTTTTTTAATATTTGAATTTATTGCTTATTGGATTCACCGTGCTTATCATCGTGTGCCCTTTTTATGGCGTATCCATGTTATTCACCATTCTGATGTAGAAGTTGACGTCACCACTAGTCATCGTCATCATCCTTTCGAGATGATGATCAATGTTTTAATTATGACACCTATTGTTGTTGCAATAGGTGCTCCTTTTATTATTGTTGCCCTTTTTGTTTTTCTACAAACAGCCGTCAATTTGATAAGTCACAACAATATTCCATTCCCTGCCAAGCTGGATCGGCTGTTGCGGTTATTTATTGTGACTCCAGATTTCCATCGTATGCACCATTCTACCGACAGAAAATTTACTGATAGCAACTATGGAGTTGTAACGCCATGGTTTGATTATTTATTCAAGACCGCAACTTACAAACCTTCTGAAGAGGTTTCAAGCATGGAATATGGTCTGGAGACTTTGCGTAAGCCAAAAGATAATCGCCTAGATAAGTTGCTTGTAACTCCATTCACCTATAAACCTAAAAAACTCAGTTGAAACTACTGCGAATGACTAGAGTGCTGAATTTTTTAGGATAAAACCAAGTAGTAAATTAGCTATTATTTTTTTCTAGTAGCGAATAATAAAAACCATCCATATTGTCGTTATTGGGAAGAATTTGCCGACCGTACTCACTTTTATTACCCCAGTTACCCTCTAATGGAACAACCTTTATTTCCGCGCCATGCTGCATTACAAACTGTTTGATTTGCAGGTCATTCTCTTCTGGAAGTATGGAACAGGTTGCATAGAGTAATCTTCCTCTCGGTTTTAATACCGACCAAAGTGTCTCTAATAATTGTTTTTGTAACTCGACTAAAACGGCAATGTCGGTATCTTGTCTCAGTGTTTTTATATCAGGGTGTCTACGCATGACTCCTAAAGCAGAGCAGGGTGCATCCAATAAGATTCTATCGAATAATTGGCTTCCTGACTGTGTGTACCAAGAAGCTACATCGCTAGCATCTGCTTCTATCAATGTAGATTTTTTACCTAATCTATCAAGATTGTCTTTTACCAGTGCTAATCGGTGCGACACGTTATCTATCGCTACTATATTCAAATTATCACTACGTTCTGCTATATGTCCTGTTTTTCCACCCGGGGCGGCACATGCATCAAGCACCCGCATGCCTTCCTTGCAATCAAGTAAGTGTGCAGCTAATTGAGCGGATGCGTCTTGAACGGATACAAAACCCTGTTCGAAATTTGGCAGTTTATGTACGTTTACAGGTTGTTTTAGTTCAAGAGCAGAATCCACTAAAGTGTGTGCTTTTGCTGATATACCCGCTGCCTTTAGTTGCTCTAGGTATGTAGCGGTGGAAGTTTTTGAGTGATTAACCCTTAATGTCATTGGGGCGCGTTGGTTACTGGCAACTAGCACTTCTTTCCATTGTTCCGGCCAAGATTTTTTAACTCGTTTTATGATCCAGTAGGGGAAGGAGCTATGCGGTTTTATTTTTTTTAGTATGCTGTCTTTTTCACGGGTAAAATTGCGTAGTACGCCATTAATGAGTGCCTTACTCCATGGTTTCTTTAGTTGTTTACTTGCTTTAACGGTCTCGTTTACGGCGGCGTGATCGGCTGTGTGTTGATACTGTAATTGATACAAGCCCACACGAATAAGGCACTCAATATCCTTATCTTTCTTTTTTAATGGCTTGGTTAATAGCGTGTCCAGCATAATATCTATGGCGTAATGCCAACGTAGTGAACCAAAACAGAGGTCTTTGACTAAAGACCTCTCAGTATCGCCTAGTGCTTTGATGGCTTCATTTTGTAAAACCTCTGTCAAAGACTTCCCTTGATAAATAACCTGATGAAGTGATTTTGCTGCAACAGCTCTGGGGTTGCCGAGCTTAGTAGTAACATTCATGTTTGTCCTAGATGAGCACTGCTCAGTGAATGCCCATTCAGAAAATCTTTTACATCCATGGCTTTTTTACCGGGCATTTGTAACCGCTGGATCACTAGAGTTCCTGCTCCTGTCGCTACTTCAATGCCTTCTTTCGTTTCATTGATTACCGTTCCCGCTTTTGTTGTCACCTCTGTCTGATCATTCTTTAATCCTGACAACCATATTTTCATGGGCTTACCATGATATTCAGTAAACGCGACAGGCCAAGGGTTAAACGCTCTTATCATTCGATCAATTTCGGCGGCTGATTTTGTCCAGTCTATGCGGGCATCAGCTTTTGAAAGTTTATGGGCATAGCTGGTTTTACTGTCATCTTGTTGCTGTGGGTTTAGCTCACCACTGATTAATTGTTCGAGCACTAGTAGTAAATCTTCAGCTCCCTGAGTGGCCAATTTGTCATTAATGGTTTGTCCAGTATCAGTATCGATAATAGGGCATATTGATTGATGCAATATATCGCCCGTATCCAGACCTGCTGCCATTTGCATAATAGTATTTCCGGTTTCTTTATCTCCGGCCTGAATAGCTCTTTGAATGGGTGCAGCTCCGCGCCATCTGGGTAGCAATGAGCCATGAATATTTAAGCAGCCGTATGTTGGAGTATCAAGAACGCGCTGTGGCAAGATCAAACCATAGGCTGCTACTATCATTACATCTGCCTTATAATTAGCGAATGTTTGTTGAATAGCCGTTTGTTTTAATGATACGGGTTGTTCTATGGGAATATTCTGCTCAACTGCTACTCGCTTGATCGGACCAAGATGAATTTTTCGACCCCGTCCTGCGGGTCTATCCGGTTGGGTATAAACAGCAACGATCTGATGCGATGAGTTGATTAAGGCTTGTAAAGCGGGGACAGCAAAGTCTGGTGTACCCGCATAGATAATACGTAGTCCGTTCATGTTTTCTCCGTGTTACCCAGGAGGCTCCTAGGACTTTTGTTTTGCTGCTTTTTCTAGTTTTTTTCGTACCCGTGACTGTTTAAGTGGGGAGAGATAATCGACGAATACTTTTCCTTGCAAGTGATCCAGCTCATGCTGAATACACACTGCAAGCAAGCCATCTGCTTCCATTTCAAAGGCTTCTCCTTGTTGATCTAATGCACGAACCGTCACTTTCTCGGCACGCTTTACGGGGGCATAATATTCGGGTACTGAAAGACAGCCTTCTTCAGATTCTTCACTGCCTTCTTGTTGCAGAATTTCTGCATTGATCAAGCAAAGTGGCTCATCATGGTTTTCAGAGACATCTATCACTACAATGCGTTTGTGAATATCTACCTGTGTTGCGGCAAGTCCAATACCAGGCGCCCGATACATGGTCTCAAACATGTCATCTACAATTTGACTAATTTCATCATCTACTTGTGCTACTTTTTTTGCTTTCTTGCGCAACCGAGTATCTGGGTAGCGTAGAATGGTTAATAGGGTCATACCGAAAATCCGAAATATATGTGTTTCTGGGAGTTACTCGTTATTATACCTGCCAGTAGCTGTGTGGAGAAACTCTAATGCACGAGCAGCTCAAAAAACAATATTCTGATTTGTTTTGTTATCAACAAGGCTTGATCAGGCAACTCTCTTATAATAATAAAAATACTTATGAAGTTATCATTACCCATATCCTTAACGCTACTTTCTGTTTCTGCACTTATGCTACAAGGTTGTAGTACAAAATATGCCAAAGATACTCCCCACGTGGCATCGGTAGAAGTGGAATATGATGCTTATTATGGAGCGCCAGCGAAAAGAGGGGCTGCCAGCAACAACGCTGCCCGTACAGTAAAAGGTTCTTCTTCCGCCACGCCTTTTCGTAAAAATGCGCCCACCCGTTATGTGGTGAAAAAAGGCGATACCTTATGGGGTATTAGTAGACTTTTTTTGAAAGATCCTTCTTATTGGCCAGAAATATGGGATAAGAACCAAAAGATTCGTAATCCGCATCGGATTTTCCCCGGCGATGTTCTATATATACATCAAGGTAATACTTCAGGTCGTGCAAACGCTGGGGTAGGCACTAAACTGATACCCACTATTCGTATCAGCAGAAAAGGTACAGGTGAACCTATTTCTACTCTGACTCCTTTCCTATCTTGGCCTCGTGTTATAAGCAAAGATGATCTTACCAGTGCGCCTTATATTATTGCGGCACGTGACGCGACTCTCTTGTTAGAAAAAGACAAAGATGTATATATTAGAGGTTTGGCGCATTCACAAAGAGGGGATAGCTATGGTATTTACCATGCAGGTAAAGAACTTCGTGATATTGAAACCAACGAATTACTAGGCACTGAAATCAGTTATCATGGACAAGTGGCCATTATTCATCCTGGCGATGTTACCACCGCAAATATTGAGAAAAGCAATCGTGAAATTAGAGCCGGTGACCGGGTAATCAAAGTCAACCCCAAACCTCTTTCCTTATCTATGCCTATAATGCCACCTACTAATAAAGTCCGTGGCACCATAATGAGTCTCTATGATGCTGATATCATCACTGGTCAACATATGATAGCGGTTATTAATCGTGGACAGCGTGATGGTATTCGCCCTGGTCATATTTTAGGTGTTTATTCCCCACCCCGGTTTGCTAAAGACCCTTACGAAAAACGCTTGGACAAATGGCATAGCAAACAAGCCATTGAGGTTAAACTTCCTCCCGAGCGTGTTGGGTCTATGATAGTTTATAGCGTTAATGAACGCTTGAGCTATGCATTGATTAGTAAATCAGATCATCATATTAAGAAAGGCTATAAGATAGGCAATCCTTAATCTAGACTCTAATCTCTGGCTATAAGCCTTGTAGTTATCAAGATCATACGACAATATACCCCCCAAAGTGTATTGTAGTAATACATACCCCTAATTCAACCTAGAAAACGCGGTTGAGCGCAGAAAATACATGTAAGATAATGATGTGCATCATCCTAAAAAACGCAGTCACCTTATTGGTGATAAGCAGTTTTTTGAATTACTATGCCTACATGGATGTAGATAAGTAGGGCAATGCAGGAGCAATTGCCTAGGCGCATTAGTAGCTTGCATGGACTTCTGTGATTCAACCTAAAAAACGCAGTTGAAACTACTGCGAATGCCTATAGCACTGAATCT
>CAZDMX010000025.1:0-11312 GCA_964506085.1 uncultured Thiothrix sp.
AGCAAAGACGGCTAGTTTTGAATGATATCTTTTTGAACCTAAAAAACGCAGTTGACCGCTACGAAGGTATACTAACCTTCTGTAAAACGATTAAAAACGTGCAGTGTAGTCGTTCACTTGTTGAGTGAAGGCGCTACAGCTAGTAGAGCAACTTTATTGAACTGACTAGCTATATGAAAAAACTCATTAAGGATCAACCATTAATTCCTTTTTTCATTACGCCATTCAGTCCAATAAAATCACTCTACAAGCTGTCCAACTGCATTTCGAGGTTAAAAGAGAATAAATATTATGACCAGTTTAATCATTGTCGCTCATGGCAGTAGGCGTGAGGCATCAAATGATGAAGTGCGAGAATTGACCAGTAAGCTTAGAGAAGAAGCCTATGATTTTGATTATGTGGAAGCAGCCTTTCTAGAGCTGGCAGAGCCATCTATTCCAGATGGTATACGAGCTGCTATTATAAAAGGTCATGAGAAGGTGGTCGTACTACCTTATTTCCTGTCTGCTGGCCGCCATGTTACCGACGATATACCTGATCAGGTTCAAGCTGTGCAAGATGAGCACCCAGAAGTTGAAATTTATCTTGCTCCGTACCTCGGCGCAGCAGCAGGCATTGTAGATTTACTATTGGGTCAGGCTAACTTTTGAACAGGCTATTAAAGATCATGCAGCAACTACGAGACCCTGAAACAGGGTGCTCGTGGGATAAAAAGCAAACTTTTGAAAGTGTTTTCCCTTACACCTTGGAAGAAGTGCATGAGGTGGGTGATGCTATTGATCGGGCTAATATGCCGGACCTAAAAGATGAACTAGGTGATTTGCTGTTCCAGATTGTCTTCTATGCACAAATGGCAGAAGAAAAGGGTGATTTTACCTTTCAGGATATAGTTAATAGCATTAGTGACAAAATGCTGCGCAGGCATCCTCATGTATTTGCCAATAAGGTCTATGCAACAGAAGCTGAACAAAGTGCGGATTGGGACGCTATAAAACGAGCAGAAAAAGGCACGAAAAGGACTCACAGCCATGATGCTTTTGCAGATATCACGAAACGCTTGACAGCATTGCAGCGTGGACAAAAAGTGCTTAATCGTGCAGGTGAATATGATTTTGACTGGAAAAACTGGAAGCCGATTATTGAAAAGGTATACGAAGAAGTCGATGAGATAATTGATGCTGTTGAGAGTGGAGAATCACAGCAGCGTATTGAAGAAGAGGTCGGTGATTTATTCATTGTAGTAACTAATCTGGCGAGACACCTTAACGTCGATGCTGAAAATGCAGCTCGTAAAGCAACCAACAAGTTTGCTAAACGCTTTAATCGAATGATGGAAATTGTGCAAGAGCATTATCCTAAACCTGAGTCAAGGCGTGAACAATATACACTCGAACAAATGGAACAAGGCTGGGAGCTTGTAAAACAGGAAGAAAAGCAGTGAATATCTTTCGGGCGTGTTACCAATGTTTGATGGAGCAAGATATAGAGGCGAAGCAAGAGTGCGCCTCTAAACTATATTTGGACTGGCAAGCGGGATGCTATGGCGACAATGAATACGGGAGCAATAAAAACAACAGCGCACCGGTAGAGCATATTGAAATACCGGGCCGACCACAAGAACCAACGCTGGTTTCCGTTAGTCAGCTAAAGCGGCGAAAATTGAGCAGTGAAGCCGGGCGTGCCACTCTGATTCATGCGATTGCTCATATAGAATTCAATGCTATTAATCTTGCCCTTGATGCTGTGTATAGATTCCAGGAAATGCCGTATGAGTATTACACGGATTGGCTGCAAGTAGCCTCCGAAGAAGCTTACCACTTCTCTTTGCTCAGAAAGCGCTTGCAACAAATGGGTCACGACTATGGCGACATGCCAGCGCATAATGGCTTGTGGGAGTCCTGCATTAAAACGGAACATGATGTCATGGTTCGTATGGCGTTAGTGCCACGAGTACTGGAGGCACGGGGATTAGATGTAACCCCCGGCATGATGAAAAAATTACAAAGTGTCGGTGATCAGCAGACGGTAGATATTCTAAAAATCATATTGCGTGATGAAATCGGTCATGTGCGGATCGGTTCGCGGTGGTTTCATTATTGTTGTGATCAACGGCAAATCGAACCGGAAAGTACTTTTATCAGGCTCATAGAAGAATATATGGATGGATTTTTACGAGGTCCTTTTTATCAAGAAGCTAGACTACAGGCTGGTTTTTCGGAAAGAGAACTTGATATGCTGGAGAAACTGATACCTCATCAAAAGATTTCACCGACTTAACTATGGGTTCTGTTACTATTGTTGTATGACAACTATTTTTAATGCCCATTTAGGGTTTAAGCCCAATGACTAAAGATTATAAAAGAACGGACAGCGATTCACCCTCTGGAAGCCTATCTGGGAATTACGGATGGATGTTCAGTGGTATTGCGATGGGTTTGATAGTGGGTTTGGGTATGTATTTTTACTCCAACCATGAAGCTTCTCAAGTTCAGGGACAAGAAGCTACCTCTGTCGATAGTAATACAGCCGCTTTTGGTGAAAATGGCAATTCCATGAATAGCACCATCAATAATGGCATTCAGGAGCCTGATCCCATCTCGGTCGTTATCGAAAGTGCACGAGAAGAGCAGCAAGAACGCAAACGTGCCAATTTCACTTATTACGCAGTATTGCCCAATCTTGATCTGGACGTAGATGTAAAACCTGCTGAAAATGATAAGCTGGTTCAGGTAGAAGAAACTGAGAAAGTCATTTTAAAACCGGGTACACACATCCTGCAAATTGCTTCCTTTAAGACAGAAAAACAGGCGAGGCGAGTTCAAGGAGAATTAGCACAGCAAGGTTTGGAAACACATATAGAAAAAAAACTTATAAAAGGCAACCACTGGTTTCGACTTTTCGCGGGTCCAACTGAGCAACAAGCAGAGATTAATGCCTGGAAAGCTTTGGTAGAAAAAGTGGGTTTTAGACCATTGGTTGTGAAGATTAAATGATGTCCCTCTATTTTATTCCTAGTGCTATTCACCACATCAGGGTCATTTTTTAGTGTCATCTGAACAGCTACGCGCGGGGCGTGTCATCACTCGATACGGTGCTGAGCTTTTGGTGGAAATTACAGAGCACAACCACAAACAGGAAACCATACGCTGTACAGCAAAGCGGAAATTTGATCATGTTGCCTGCGGTGATAATGTCACGATTGAACTTGCTGATCACGGCAATGCCCGATTGATTGATATTGGGCCACGTAAAAATGCGCTAACCCGACCAGATTATAGTCATAAGCTAAAAACCATAGCGGCTAATATAGACCAGCTTGTCATCATTATGTCTTGGCGACCTGATCCCTTTTGGGAATTACTGGATCGATATTTAGTAACGGCCTATCTACTGGATGCTAGTGCTGTCATTGTTATGAACAAAGACGATCTTGCAGGCCAATATGCCACTGAAAAAGCTATCCAAAGTCTTGCCGAGTATCAGCAGATTGGTTACACCGTTATCAAGACGGTTGCCGATGGTGATGAGGTGGAGAATACAGCTGAAGAAAATAGTGGATTGAGTGACGGGCTGCAAACATTAAGAAAAAGCCTTGATGATAAAACTAATGTTCTGGTAGGGCAGTCTGGTGTAGGTAAATCATCATTAGCAACCTTGTTATTACCTGATGTAGATATTGTTGTTGGCGAAGTATCTACATCAGGTGAGGGACGGCACACGACCACAACGACGACGCTTTATGAGTTGCCATCAGGAGGAAGCCTGATAGATTCTCCCGGTGTCCGCGATTTTGTGCTACCAGAAATGGATGAATTAAAGCTGCGGGAAGGCTACCGAGAGTTTGCTGCCTATAGCCCCTATTGTAAGTTTAATAATTGCAGTCATGCACATGAGCCTAGCTGCAAAGTACGAGAAGCAATTGATAAGGGTGAGCTAGCGGTTAGTCGCTATAAACGATATTTGAAATTACTATCAGATATTCGCTGAAGTTTCCTACAGTTTCTGTATAATCAGCAGATATCAAATAATAAAAATAAACTATTCAAGTAGTTTGGGGCATTATGAAATTACCTATCTGGTTGCTGTTTTATATAGTTATCACCACGAGCAGTGCATTTGCAGCGAAAATTGATGTGCAGCGTGCGCAATTTGAAGCGGTGTATAAAGACGTAAAAAAAGGCAAGAGCCGGAAGATTTCGCATCTTAAGGATTACCCCTTATACCCCTATCTGGAATATGAAAAAATTCGCCAAAATCTAAGGAATACCTCTGAAAAGACACTACTAGAATTTATTGATAACTATAAAAATACTCCTCTTGCCGATAAGTTATGGTCGCATTGGTTAGGGCGGCTTTCGACACAAAAGAAATGGAAGAAAATAGTGAGTGTGTATTCGCCACTAGCCGCTGATACCAGCGCGCGTTGTTATTATCTTGAAGCACTCATACATAAAGGAGATAAAGCCTCTGCTTTACGTGAAGCAGGGGAGCTGTGGATGTCTCCAAAAACAAGACCAAAAGCTTGTAATTCACTATTCAAGCACTTGAAAGGCACGTCTTATTTGACAAAACAAAGATACTGGCAGCGCATTGAGCTGGTGGTTGATAAAGGCAACAGTAAATTTGCCAGATCACTAGTCAAATATCTGCCAAAGGATGAGCAGAAAATCGCTGAACAGTATATTGTTTCACATCGAAATCCAAAAAGGGCTTTAAAGAGCAAACATGTAGGGAAAGGTAAATACTCCCGAAAAGTTATCGCTCATGCCGTTAAGCGCATTGCCCGTAAAAACTATAAAAAAGGTTATAAAACGTGGCAACGCTATAAAACTCAATATCCATTTAGCCAACAGGAAAGGCATGTAGTTGAAGCGTATTTAGCAGTACGTGCTTCTTTCAATCATGATCAGAATGCGTTGCAATCGTTTAATCAAATACCGGCTAAACATAGAAACGACGAAGCGAATATATGGATGGCGCGTATGGCACTGCGAGAAGGCAAGTGGCAATCATTGAATAAGGCGATTGATGCGATGAGTAAAGAGGTGAGGCAGCGTGATATCTGGCGGTATTGGAAAGCGCGTGCAAGTGACAAAACAGGGAACGAGGAGTTGGCCACAAAGCTATTTAGTGATTTAGCTGAAAATGCGACATTTTATGGTTTTCTGTCGGCGGATCATTTGCAAAAAGAGTATAGCGTGTTTGAAAAACATAATGAAAGTTGGGAGAATTGCGCGACAAATATACAGATCGTTTCGCCCATATACAGAGCAATGGAATGGTTTAAGTTGGGAAAGGACTCATTAGCTTATAAAGAGTGGTTTTGGGCTCTAAAGCATATGAACAAAGATGGTCAGTTAGCAGCCGCAGCATTGGCGTTAAAGCTGGATAAACCTATATTAGCCGTGCGCTCTGTAGCAAAAACCAA
Source organism: uncultured Thiothrix sp. (assembly GCA_964506085.1). Classification (GTDB taxonomy): domain Bacteria; phylum Pseudomonadota; class Gammaproteobacteria; order Thiotrichales; family Thiotrichaceae; genus HyVt-477. The sequence continues at coordinate 5,430 of CAZDMX010000025.1, forward strand.
AGACTGGAATCAGGTAGGCTTGCGTTTCCCGCTTTTGTATAAGAATCTGATTACAGAAATGAGCGGTAAAAACGGTGTCAATCCAGCATGGGTTTACGGTATTATGCGGCGCGAAAGTGTTTTCAATAAGAAAGCTGTTTCTGGTGCAAGGGCTATGGGCCTAATGCAGTTATTGCCTTCAACAGCGCGTTACGTTGGAAAGAAATTAGGTTTGGCTAGGGTTCGCAAAAGTGATCTGCTTACCCCTAAACTCAATGTGAAGCTGGGTAGTGCCTACCTGAGTGGAATGCTAAAAGATTTCAATGGTAGTTACGTGAAAGCTACAGCAGGGTACAATGCTGGGCCCAGTCGCTCGGTAAAATGGACGCCTGAGAAGACCATAGCTGCAGATCGTTGGGTGGAAAGTATTCCCTTCAGAGAAACACGTAAATATGTGCGTGCAGTTATGGCGTATACTACAATTTATGATCACAAATTAACAAAGGGAAAAGGTCGGCGTATTTCTGATCGTCTGATGCCGGTAAAAGCGAGAAGTATTAATTAATTCTTGGACAACCTCCTAGGAGCCTGTCCGAGAACTAGAAGCGTAGCGAAAATTACAGGAACATCATAAGCTGGGCTTATTGAATGAGGCGAATAGTCGTTCTATTTAACGATTTCAATAAGGTCAGATTATGATGTTCATGGGATTTGCAGTAGCTTCTTAGTTCTCGGACAGACTCCTAGGACCCTCTCCCCTACTTAGTAGAGTGTCGCAAAAGCTACGATGGTAGGTTGTGGGTGACGAAGGAACCCCAACAAACAGCGTTACGTTGGGGTTCGTGCCTCACCCACAACCTACATAATCTACTTTTACAACACTCTCTTAGGGAATTATTGATGCACAATACACAGCCCATCTCACATCCCGTAAAGAGCCATCAAACGAGTAAGCCCCACTCTGTCAGACAGCGAGGTGTCGCGTTAATTACAGCGTTAGTAATTACTGCTATCGCGGTTAGTCTGGCAGCTACATTGGTATATCGTCAACAGGTGTCAATCAGGTTGTCAGGGAATTTGGGGGCGTTGGAACAGGCTTATCAATATGCAACAGGAATGGAAGACTGGGCTGGAGTGATTTTGCGCAATGATTTACAGGATAATAATATAGATACACTCGACGATGACTGGGCCGCCTTGATCCCGCCTATTCCCATCCCCGGTGGACAAATGAAGGGGCAATTGTATGATTTACATGCACGGATTAACTTAAATGATGCACTAGATACCAATAGAAATGCTCAAAATGAACAAATTCCAGAGGAATTGCAAACAGAGCGTTTAAGGGCTTTGTTTACGAAACTAAAGCTACCGGAGCCTAAGCAACTAGTTGATAATCTCGTTGATTGGCTTGATGAAAATGAGCGAGAAAGTGACAATGGTGTGGAAAGCTCATACTATAAAACATTAGACTCCCCTTATTTGGCTGCTAACTCGCTACTTGTTTCACCTTCCGAATTACGTTTAATTAAAGGGTTTAATGAAAAATTTACCAATGAAGATGGCGTAGAGGAAAGTGTATTACAAAAAATTACACCTTATATTGCTACTTTACCGGCAAGAAAAATCAATATTAATGTCAATACGGCTCCACGAGTAGTGCTGTCAACTATTAATAACATCACTGATGCTCAAGTAGATCAGGTACTAGAAGCTCGCGAAGTGGATCCTTTTTCGTCGGTTAATGATTTTGTTAGCACATTGGAGCTTGCATCTTCGGAAATCTTTGCGACTGACCGATTGAGTGTGAGTAGCGAATATTTCCTTTTACAAGGCAAGGTGGAAATAGGTAGAGTACGTGTTTTTCTCAACAGTGTGATTCATCGAGATAATACTGGGAGAACACGTGTTGTCAGCCGAGAATTTACTCAGCCATAAGGAACGTGCATGAAATAACTTGAACCTTAAAAACTCAGTTGAAAGCACAACTATGTTCCTCTTAAGATCATGGCTTCAGGAACAATAATTCTGTGTCATAATTGTTCAACTTATTCCATGCACGTCCCTAAATTTGGAAACTCAACAACCGAGATATTATTTAAGCATGCAATGGCTCATCATAAAATCACCATCAGTAGAAGCTGAAACAGCAGAGTATGCACTGCTGGGTAAAAATCAGCAGCAAGATAATTTTTCTCCATCAGGATGGGCGCAGCTGAAAACGCTTAGTCGTGGTAAGCGTATTATCTTGCTGATTCCGACAGAAGATGTCGTTCTAAATAGTGTAAAAATTCCTGCTAGCAATCAAAAGCTCCTCGCCAAAGCGGTTCCCTATGCGTTGGAAGACAATCTTGTAGAAGACATTGATACCTTGCATTTTGTCTATCATCGCAAGTCTGTGGATAGCGATGTGAATATTTCGGCAATTAATAAAGAGTTATTACAACAGTGGCTGGATAAACTGAATCAGCATGAATTAACGCCCCATATCATTTTGCCAGATGTATTTGCATTACCTGTTGAGAACGATTCGGCAACACTCTATATCGGTAGTGATCAACAGCGTGCTTTGTTCCGAAGTAATGTATTTTCTGGGTTTTCTACAGACACTACTTTGCTTTCTGCTCTATTACCCGATGTGTTAGAAAAGACAGCTATCAAAACGCTTGTGCTGGATATGCCGGACGAGATTGAGCTAACGCTTCCAGAAGAAGTCAATATTGAAACAACCATCCATTTACAGCGTTTATGTAGCGCAAGCTTATTACAAGCCTTGCCTTTGAATTTACTGAACCGGTTTACCCAAAAAGGCCGTGGTGACTTACTTAAAAACCTGTCTCGCTGGAAAAGTGTGGCTGCGCTTGCCGCTTCACTAGGCGTTTTATGGGTGGTGACTGTCGGGGTGCAGAATCATCATTTAAAACAGCGGATAGCTGGATTGAATCAACAGATTGAAAATATATATAAGAAGACCTTTCCAGGAACTCCTGTGAATGACGACTATCGTGTTCTGCATAGCATCATGGACGAAAAGTTAAAATCAGTCACTAACCCAAAAGCTCCAAAGGCAGATTCTCCACTAGAGCTATTGGCAAGTATCGGTCCAAAAATCAAGCAGCATAAAGAGATAACGGTTTCAACCCTAAGGTTTGACAAAAATGGGCTAAACCTGGCGATCACCGCTCCGTCACTTTCCGGACTTGAAAAATTCCGAGCTGCGGTTGATACAGGAAATATAAATGCAGAGGTTATTTCCTCTACTTCATCCGCTAATAAAGTGGAATCGACGCTCTCAATTAACAAGGAAAATCAATGAGACAAGCCATTCAACAATGGTTCTCGATGCTAAATACTCGTGAGAAAACTATGGTCTTTGGCGGGTTAGGCATTGTCCTACTTATCTTGATATGGGCAATTATCCTAGAGCCACTTAAAACGCAAAACATTAAACTGGAAACTCAGGTTCAGGAACGTGAGACTGAATTACGCTGGATGCAAATGGCACAGAGTAATATATTGCAAGCACAGAACAATCCCGTTGGAAAACGTCCGGTTGCACCGAGTAATCCATCTCAAGTTATTGAAAGGGCACTACAAAAATACAAACTTAAAAAAGGTCTGAAGCAGATGCGCGGTAGTGATGAGATCAGAATTTCACTGAAAGATGTGAATGTTGATCGTGTGATGCAGTTTCTAGGAGAACTGGAAACAAAATACAGTTTACAAATCTTAAAAATGGATATCACCCCATTAGATAAAAAAGGGGCTGTTAATGCAAGCCTCCGGTTAGGCAAGTAGGGAAAATAATAAGTGAAAAAAGTTATAATTTTAAGCAGCGTAGTCTTTCTGATCGCATTGCTACTAAAAACTCCTGCAAGCATTATAGCCTCTCAGGTAGAAAAAAATACCCCCGTTGTACTTCAAGGTGTTAGCGGATCATTGTGGAAAGGTAATGCTGCACGAGTTGTTTTTAAGGGTATAGATTTGGGTGAAGCTAGTTGGACATTGAGTCCTTTAGGATTAGTAACGGGTTCTGCTAGAGGTGATTTTAGGCTTAAGGGTAAGGAACTCACCGCTAATGGGGCTTACAAAATCTCTATCAGTAAAACACTGATGCTGGATGACGTGCAATTTACTGCATCAGGCTACTTTATCAATAAAACTCAGCGTTATGCCAAACTTACAGGTAATTTCCGAGGCACTATTGAGCATCTGGAAATGCAGCAAAATGAGCCTTTAACACCTCCGTTAGTATCGGGCTTGCTGAATTGGGAAAAGGGCGGGCTAGATAGCCCGATCAAGCTTCCTGTGGGCAACTATCAGCTAAAGATAGAACCTGAATCTGAAGGTAAATTGATTGGAAAAATAACGGCTAATGACGCACCTGTGGATATAAAAGGTCAAATCGTGCTTGATAATAAATGGCAGTATCAGGCGGATCTAAAGTTAAAAACAACAGCCAGAGGGGCAAGCTTGAAAGGGATGCTGTCTATGATAGGTCAGCCTAAAGCTGATGGTTACATACATATAAAAGAAAAAGGAAGCCTGACGCCTAAATAGATATTGCAAGGTTTAGGTTGCGTGGAAACGAATCCCAAACTGCCCGTCTTGGCAACCTGACGTATTTCCTAAAGTGGGCTCACTCACTACTGTTGCAGAGTTATTTATCGTAATTACCGTTCACTGTACTAGTCAATTTTCGTAGATTATTGAATCCTCAGTTCTTAGTTTGTCGAGTTCGCTGTATTATTATTTGAGGTTGAGTAATCTCGACAGTCTGCAGTGGGGCGGGTCATTGGATCATCGACGAAACGACTAAATAATTTAATACCACAAGCTTTTCTGTCCATGACACTATGGGAAATATTGGGGAAACTGAAAAATTGTGAATTCGGATATTGTTCTAAAATATCATCTACCCAGCTAATAGGGGTAACTGGATCGTCCTCACCCGCTAGAATCAATACAGGAGTATCAGACTGTTCTATGAGCTTTGTGATATTCATCTCCCCATCTTTATTACCCCAGATATCACAAGCATCATATTCAGTTGCTAAATAGGGTAATAATTTGGGGAATTCTTTATATCGCTCAGTCATTTCTGCTTCATCAATAGGGGGGTTGTCTTTGCATTCAATGGCTCGAAAAACAATTTCACTGACAGATCCTTGAAGCCGTGACTCTATATAATCATTAATATATTCCTTTAATAAGTCGTTATCTCTACGATTAAATGCATCAATGACCGCAGGTAGGTCATGAAGGCTTCCTGATTCATACTGGCTATCAAATAAAAAATCTATAAATGTTTCGTCATCAAAGATGACATCAGATATTAAACGCGGATTTGTTGCACCAATTTTCAATGGGTTTCTTTTCAGCTCAGCCATCGTTTCCCAAAATTTCGTTTCAATATTCCCGTATTCACTTTTACAGTCAGCTTGATGGTCACAAAAGGAAAATATTTTTTTAAGGCTATCATTTAACAAGCTAGGCCATTCTTTATGGAAATGTTTTTGAATAGGATATACAGAGTCAAGCACCATGCTTCTTACCCGGTCTGGATATTTTTGTTCAATGACAATGGCTAACCGTGTGCCATAGGAAACGCCTTGCAAGTTCCACATCGGGTAATCAAGTGTATCCATTAGGTCACGGACATCAGCGGCGCTATGTAAAGTGCTTACTTCGTCAACAGGGGTGTCATTGTCTTTCATTTCTTTGTAACATGCCTGCAGGGCTGCGCGAGTCTTGCTGTGTTTTTCTGAAGTGGTGATGTTATGGAAGAAGCTATCACGAATAGCGTTATGGTATTCGGGACACCTTAATTTTGGTTTGCTAAGTCCAGTACCTCGTTGATCAAATAACACAAGGTCACGATGAAAGTCAGCCTCTTTAAACCAG
>CAZDMX010000026.1:0-11118 GCA_964506085.1 uncultured Thiothrix sp.
CAGTTGCGGCGTTAGCCGGCATGTCAGGAAAGTCAGTGTTGATCGCGGGTGGTCAGGGAAAAGGCGCTGATTTTAGTCCATTGGCAGCAGTGGTGAATGAAAAAGCCAGAGCGGTGATTTTAATGGGTGAAGATGCTAATAAGATTGCCGAAGCAATCAAAGGCTTTCCCAAAATATTTTTTGTAAAAGACATGCGAGAGGCGGTGAGCGTTGCAGCAGAACAAGCACAAGCTGATGACAATATTCTGCTATCACCTGCATGTGCGAGTTTCGATATGTTTAAAAACTTTGAACAGCGCGGTGATGCATTTGTATCCGCCGTCATGGAGTTAGCAGAGGTAGACGATGCTTAACTCTCTAGATACATTGCTGACACGCTGGAGCAAGTATTTTGATGCTGAGTTGCTGACGGTTGTGTTGCTGTTGCTGGGTTTTGGTTTGGTGATGATGACCTCGGCTTCAGTGGCAACGGGTGAACGTTTGTTTGGTGATGAACGTTATTTTATGACCCGGCAATTGACGTTTATTGGTTTAGGTGTGATTTGCGCGGGTTTGGTGTTTCAAATTCCTATGCGATTTTGGCAAAATATGGGTGTGGCATTGCTGCCTATAATCATTTTGTTGCTAGTTGCTGTGCTGATTCCCGGTATTGGTAAAGAGGTCAATGGCAGTAGACGCTGGATTAGTCTGGGTTTTGCAAACATTCAGGTTTCAGAGATAGCAAAGTTGATTATCTTCATGTATTTAGCAGGTTACATGGTGCGTCACGGCGATAAGCTAAAGACTTCTGACTCTTATAAACCGTTAATAATGCCGTTACTAGTACTAGGTTGTTTTGGCGCGTTGTTATTACTTGAACCCGATTTTGGAACGGTTGTTGTGGTGTTTGCCACAGGCTTGGCTATGTTGTTTTTAGGTGGGGTGAAATTGTCTCGTTTAGCCTTGTTATTAGCAGCAACCATTGCAGTGATGATTCCATTGTTGATGATGGGTTATCGCGGTAGACGTATTATTTCATTCTTGGATCCCTGGAAGGATTCAAGCGGAACAGGTTATCAGGTGACTAACGCATTGATGGCTATTGGCGATGGTGGTTGGTTCGGATCAGGGCTGGGTGGGAGTGTGCAAAAACAGTTTTATTTACCAGAAGCACACAACGATTTTATTTTTGCAGTGTTAGCGGATGAGTTTGGGTTTGTGGGCATAGTTGTCACGTTATTTCTATTTGCTTGGTTAGTAAAACGCGCATTTGTTATTGGCTTTAACGCGGATAGCAAAAAGCAATACTTTGGCGCATATGTGGCCTATGCCATCGGTTTTTGGATGGGTTTTCAGGCGTTATTTCATATTGGAGTGAATTTAGCAGTATTACCTCCAAAAGGCTTAACGCTACCCTTTATTAGTTATGGCGGGAGTAGCCTGTTAATAACCATTATTTCCATGGCTATTCTAATGCGGATTCATCGCGAAACAGTCATGGGTACAGCTACTGGCAGAACAAAGCGCTCAGTAAAGAGACAGGCTGTGAAAAGAAGACCCGCAAGAAAGTCGGTTAAAAAAGCACTCAAGAAACCAGGAGCTATTCATGTCTGATAAAGCACCCATTATGATTACAGCAGGCGGTACTGGTGGACATGTTTATCCTGGGTTGGCTGTTGCAAGAGCGTTGCAAGAACAGGGTATTCCTGTGGTATGGATGGGGACAAAAAAAGGCTTGGAAGCACGAGTAATCCCGGAAGCTGGGATTGAGATGGCTTGGCTAGAGGTGTCTGGAATAAGAGGAAAAGGTGCAGCAGCCTTGTTAATGGCTCCCTTTCGTCTAACTAAAGCGTTGCTCCAGTCAGTTAAAATAATGAAAAAATACAGACCTGCTGCTGTGTTAGGTATGGGTGGTTTTGTAGCAGGGCCGGGCGGTCTGGTAGCAAGCATGATGGGAATCCCGGTCATTATTCATGAGCAAAATGCACGGGCAGGAACAACGAATAAATTATTAAGCCGTGTGGTGCTGGAAATCCTTGAAGGTTTCCCCGGAACATTCCCCAAAAAGAGAGATGCATTAGCGGTTGGTAATCCGGTGCGTCCTGAGATTGCAGCATTGCCAGTGCCAGAGGAGCGTCTTGCTGGTAGAGAAGACAAGCCTTTCGCTTTGCTGGTGGTGGGCGGCAGTCTGGGTGCAAAGGCACTCAATGAATTAGTCCCCCGTGCTTTATGTAATTTACCAAAAGAATTGCCGATTGAGGTCGTGCATCAAGCAGGCGAAGCTACACTGGAATTAGCGGAGAAAACCTACAAAGCCGCAGCAGTACCCGCACATATTGTTCCCTTTATCGAAGATATGGCAGGTGCTTATGAATGGGCTGATTTGATTATTTGTCGTGCCGGTGCATTAACGATTGCAGAGGTATCTGCGGCCGGTCTGGCTTCTATTTTAGTACCTTATCCGTATGCCATAGATGATCATCAAACTGAAAATGCTAAATATCTGGCTGAGAAAGGTGCAGCTATTTTGGCAAAGCAAGATGAGTTGACTCAGGAAGCTCTAACACAGGTGCTGGAAGCTTTGATGACAGATAGGGATCGGTTATTGGAAATGAGTAACAAAGCTCGTGATGCTGCTATGCCTGATGCGACCCAAAAAACAGCGATAATTTGCGCGGATATTGCAGGATATCCATTCCAGACACATCATGAAGTGTTGCATGAGCCTGAGTTTGCAGGCATGGAAATGGGTTTAGGTGATGATGACACTGTGGCGACTGAAGATTCTGTTACCGGTTTGGATTCTACCGCACGGGTAAATATAGAAAAAAAAGGTCAGGGAGGTGCTGCATGAAATCGGGATATGATTTAGCGCGTCGTCGCATCAAACAAGTCCACTTTGTTGGCATCGGTGGTGCGGGCATGGGTGGTATTGCGGAAGTAGTGGCAAATCTGGGATACAAAGTAACGGGATCTGACTTGGTTGAAGGTCAAATGACAGAACGTCTCGAGTCCTTGGGTGTAACCGTGATGATTGGACACGAAGCGCATAATATTTCGGGTGCGAATGTGGTGGTCATCTCATCAGCTGTAAAAGCCGATAATGTAGAAGTACTTGCCGCAAAAGAAAACAATATTCCGGTGATACCTCGTGCTGAAATGCTTGCCGAGTTAATGCGTTTTAGACATGGTATTGCCATTGCAGGAACGCATGGAAAAACCACAACTACATCGTTAGTCACCAGTATTTTAGAGAAGACCGGATTAGACCCTACCTACGTTATTGGTGGAAAGCTCACCAGTTCTGCCAGTAATTCGAGACTTGGAAAAGGTGATTATATCGTTGCAGAAGCGGATGAGAGCGATGCTTCTTTCTTATTACTTCAACCGCTGATTTCAGTTGTTACCAATATTGATGCGGATCATCTTGATACCTACGATGGTGATTTTAACAAGTTAAAAGATACTTTTGTAGAGTTCCTTCATCACTTGCCTTTTTATGGATTGGCGGTGTTGTGTGTAGATGACGAACATGTCAGAGATATTTTGCCACGCATAAGTCGTACTGTCATCACTTATGGCATTGAGCAAGAGGCGGATATTAGAGCTGAAAATGTCCGTTTTGAAGGCGCAAAAAGCCATTTTACCTTGCGTTGTTGTAAGGATGGACGTGAGCTGGAAATCATCCTGAATATGCCAGGTACGCACAATGTATTAAACGCTTTGGCTGCTATTGCTATAGCGGTTGAGTTGGATGTTCCGGATACTGTTATTCAACAGGCCTTAAATGAGTTTCAAGGCGTTGGCCGTCGTTTTACCCAATACGGTGAAATTGAGACAGAAAATGGCACGATTACTCTGGTAGATGATTACGGTCATCACCCCACAGAAATGGAAGCTACTATTAAAGCTATGCGTGGAGCATGGCCTGACAAGCGTTTAGTAGTGGTCTTCCAGCCCCATCGTTTTACCCGAACCCGTGATTTGTTCGAAGACTTAGTTCAGGCTTTGTCAGAACCCGATGTGTTGTTGCTAATGGATGTTTATGCAGCGAGTGAGGAACCGATTCCCGGTGCTGACGGTAGAGCCTTGTCTGGCGCTATTCGTATGCGTGGACAAGTCAACCCTATTTTTATCACTGAAGAAAGCGAAGTCGCGGAAACCCTGAAAAATATTGTTCAGGATGGCGATGCAGTGCTAACGCTAGGAGCTGGCAATATCGGTTCGATTGCAGCAGGTTTGGCGGAAGAAATTGGTATTGGAGGTGCTACATGAGTAGCGACTTTAGCAAATTCGGCAAAGTAGCGGTTCTCATGGGAGGTTGGGCTGCGGAGCGTGAAGTATCACTCAATAGTGGTCAAGCGGTGCTGGATGCTTTGCTCAGAATGGGAGTAGATGCTCATAAGATCGACGTCAATCGTGATGTGGTAGCTGTGCTTAAAGAGGGTGATTTTGATCGTGTATTTAATATCGTACACGGACGTGGTGGTGAGGATGGTGAGTTGCAGGGTGCATTGGAAATCATGCAAATGCCTTATACCGGCTGCGGCATTATGGCATCTGCAATGAGCATGGATAAGCTAATGACCAAACGATTATGGAAGGGTATGAATTTGCCGATTCCGGCTTATCGTATTTTAGAGGCGGATGCAGATTTTGATGAAGTGGTGGATTCTCTGGGATTGCCATTAATTGTTAAACCTACGCTTGAAGGTTCCAGTATTGGCATGAGCAAAGTCGATAAAAAAGAAGACTTAGCAGCCGCTTATGAAGTCGCCGCAAAATTTGGTGAAGTATTTGTTGAAAAGTGGATGAGTGGTGATGAGTTTACCATCGCTATTTTGGGTGATGAAGTGTTGCCATCTATACGCTTACAAGCAAGTAACGCTTTTTATGATTATGACGCAAAGTACCAGTCGGATGAGACTCAGTATTTTTGCCCCAGTGGTTTGAGTGAAGACGGTGAGTTAGAAATTCAAGCACTAGCCAGTAGAGCCTTTAAGGCTGTTGGCGGTCGTGGTTGGGGACGCGTTGATGTGATGTGTGATGAGAATAATGAGTTTGTATTAATTGAAATAAATACAGTTCCCGGTATGACGGATCATAGCTTGGTTCCAATGGCTGCCAAGCAATACGGTTTGAGTTTTGATGAATTGGTGATTCGAATTTTAGAAACTGCAAGGTTGAATTAAAGAGCAGGTTAATAGTAAAGAAATGGCACGGAAAAGACAAAATACACGCATCAAGGCAAAACAGGCTTTCAAATTTCCTTGGAAGATGATGGCTTTTGCAATGATTCCTGTATTGGTCATTGCGGCTATTTCATATGCAAGATATTGGCTAAATGATAAATCAAATTTAACGATTTCAAATGTTGAGGTAATCGGCGAATTAAAGTATTCCGATCAAAAAGTCATCCAACAGATCATTGAGCCTTTTGTAAAGACTAATTTGCATCTGATTGATGCACATAGTTTGGAAGAGGAACTTGAATTTGAGCCGTGGATAAAGTCCATAGCCATTACCAAGCGCTGGCCGAGTGAGCTAGTTGTGGAAATCACTGAACAAAGCCCGGTTGCCTTTTGGGGTGAAGATCGGTTGTTGAATCATCGGGGTGAGATTTTTGATGCCAGTCTGCCTGAAAAAAAAGGCGTAATGCCTATGTTGTATCACCCTGAAGATAAGGGATTAGAAATGATTCAGCAGTATAAGCAAATTCAGCAATGGCTACAGACTACATCAGCAGGTGTGAGTGAGTTTCATATTAATGCAAGGGGTTCATGGAAAATCCGTTTAACCAATGGCTGGTTACTGGAAATTGGCAAGGTCGATCAGCAAAAGAGAATACGCAGGTTTTTGGTGGCTTATAAAGAACTCACTGACAAGGCTGAAAAGGTAAAGAAGATTGATCTTCGTTACACCAATGGCCTGGCAGTAAGTTGGAAGTAGGGTGGGATATTCCCACCCTACATACGAATAATTTAATCAACGAAGAAGGAGAGAGATAAGTAATTATCTTTCAGGAGAAAAACATGTCAAGCAAGCACACTGAGAACATGATTGTCGCTTTGGATATTGGTACATCGAAGGTGGTAGCGCTGGTCGGTGAGATCAATGAAGAAGGCCGCTTAAATGTGATCGGTATAGGCAAGCATCCCTCAAGAGGTATGAAAAAAGGAGTGGTTGTCAATATTGATGCAACGATTGAGTCGATCCAGAGAGCAGTTGAAGAAGCAGAGTTAATGGCAGGTGTGAATATCCAGACGGTATTTGCAGGTATTGCAGGAAGTCATATCCGTAGCATGAATTCCCACGGCGTGGTCGCTATTAAAGACAATGAAGTGACAGAAGCCGATATTGATCGAGTGATGGATTCAGCGAGAGCCATTGCTATTCCAGCGGATCAGTTGATTCTGCATGTGTTACCGCAGGAATTCATTATTGATGACCAAGATGGCATCCGCGAACCCATTGGCATGTCGGGTGTACGCATGGAAGCCAATGTGCATATGGTGACCGGATCGCGCAGCGCAGCGCAGAATATTGTGAAGTGCGTAGAGCGGTGTGATCTAGTGGTTGAAGACATCATTCTTGAGCAGGTCGCCTCAGGTCAGGCTGTATTGCAGGATGATGAGAAAGAGTTGGGCGTTTGTTTGATTGATATCGGTGGTGGAACCAGTGATATCGCTGTGTACCTTGAGGGCGCGATTCAGCATACCGCCGTGATTCCGGTGGCGGGTGATCAGGTTACCAATGATATTGCTGTAGCGGTACGCACACCAACAGTCAGCGCTGAAGAAATCAAGATTAAATATGGTTGTGCTCTGCGTCAGTTAGCTGAAGACGATGAAATCGAAGTGCCGGGTGTGGGTGAGCGTGAACCGCGTCGCTTATCAACGCAAACACTGGCTTCGGTGATTGAGCCACGTTATGAAGAATTATTTTTAATGATACTGGATGAGCTTAAACGTAGTGGTTACGAAAGTCGGGTAGGTGCAGGCATTGTACTCACTGGCGGATCATCCAGTATGAAAGGTGTAGTTGAACTGGCTGAGGAAGTCTTCCACATGCCTGTTCGCATAGGCGCTCCCCGTGAAATTGGTGGGCTTAAAGGGGAAGTAGAAAACCCAATGCATTCTACAGGGGTAGGTTTGTTGCTCTATGGCGCAGCGCAGCAGGCTTATGGAGATAGTCATTCATTCGCTAATGTTTCTTCTGAGAATGTATGGGAAAGGATGAAAGGCTGGTTTAACGGAAATTTATGAGGATTTTGGGATGATAGCAACCGAACGACAATTGGATCTTCCTTTTGACTTGGCTGATCTAGATGAACTGAATGACACAGGCGATCAAGCAAATATTGATCAGACGATTAATGCAGCAGCTGTAAGTGTAGAAAACAATGCAGAAAACAATGCGGAAGATGAAGTTTTAAATAATGAGATGAGCCAACAGGCTCAACAATCTAATACAACGAAGCAGGAGAAGGTGATGTTTGAATTTATGGATACAAATGAAAGTAATGCTAACATTAAAGTAGTCGGTGTTGGTGGAGGTGGCGGCAACGCTGTGAAGAATATGCTCGAATCTGGTATTGAAGGGGTTGAGTATATTTGTGCAAATACTGATGCACAGGCTCTACAGGGAACAGGTGTAGAGACCTTATTGCAACTGGGTAATGCATTAACCAAAGGGCTAGGCGCAGGTGCAAACCCTGACGTGGGTCGTGAAGCGGCGCTTGAAGATCGTGAAACCATCAAAGAGATGATTGCTGGAACCGATATGCTATTTATTACGGCGGGCATGGGTGGTGGTACAGGAACAGGTGCAGCTCCAGTTGTTGCTGAAATGGCAAAAGAACTGGGAGTGTTGACGGTTGCAGTTGTGACTAAGCCCTTCCCTTTTGAAGGGCCAAAACGTATGCAGGCAGCAGAAGCAGGTATTGCGGAATTACGTAAGTCTGTTGACTCACTCATCACTATTCCAAATGAAAAGTTATTGACCTCACTAGGAAAGCACATTACATTGCTGGACGCTTTTAAAGCAGCAAATGATGTGCTATTGGGTGCAGTACAAGGGATCGCAGAGCTAATTACCCGTCCTGGCCTGATCAACGTTGACTTTGCGGATGTACGTACAGTGATGACAGACAAAGGTGTTTCCATGATGGGAACAGGTGTAGCTCGTGGTGAAGAGCGTGCTACCAAGGCTGCAAAAGCGGCGATTTCAAGTCCTTTGTTAGACGATATAGCGCTAAGCGGCGCAAAAGGTATTCTGGTTAATATTACCGGTGGCTTCGACATGGGTATCCATGAATTTGAAGAAGTTGGTGATATTATTCGTGAATTTGCATCTGAAGATGCCACGGTAGTGGTTGGCAACGTGGTTGATCCTGAAATGAGCGATGAGATCAGAGTGACTTTGGTTGCAACGGGTCTTGATAGCGCAAATGCAGTTGCCGAGCCTAAACGAGAAAGACACTTACGTCCGGTAGCTTTGGAACAAACACAGAAGATCGCTGTCGGAGGAGATGCACCGATTGGTGGAACTTATACTGATAGCAGAAAGAGTAATGGTTCATATGAACAAGCTGCGAAAGGCAGAAGTAGCTCTAATTATCTGGATATTCCTGCTTTCTTAAGAAATCAGGCTGACTAGTACAGCGTCCAGTAAATTATGTCGGTATATTGGTAGCTATTGATGTAGGTTGGCGCTGAGGCACGAAGCCCAACGTGGCACTATTTGTTGGGTTTCGCAAGCTCAGCATCCACCTACATTTTATTTTTTAAATATTCAGACACTTTGAACTGTTTACTGTACTAGATAGAAGAAATATTCAGCAGTATCGTTTGATATTACACCTTTAGTCAGCTTTTGGTCTATATTTGTTATATGTTCAGCGTCTATTCAATTGTCAGAAAATAGTATGCCGTTGCAAAACAACTGAATATAAAACTTTTTTACGGAATTAGTACGTTTATTACTTTTTAAACTCTGCTGAGACTCATTTTTCAGGTGTCTCGTCGTACTGGATTTTTTGATAGCTAAGGAAGGCTGGCAATGATCAACCATGATTTTAAGTGTTTGGTCATTGTGGTTAGAGTTTTTCTAAGGGGTAATTAATGCAAGCTCAACGAACACTAAAACAATCGATCGAAACTACCGGAATCGGTTTACATTCTGGTAAACGAGTCCAGTTAACATTGCGACCAGCTCCCGAGAATACAGGAATCGTGTTTACACGTGTCGACCTTGATTCTCCCGTTGCTATTAAAGCGACCCCCGAATATGTAGGCGAAACAATGCTGAGCACTACTCTGATAAAGGATGGTGTGAAAGTATCAACGATTGAACACTTGATGTCTGCTCTGGCGGGTACAGGAATAGACAATCTCTATGTTGATATTAGCGCTGAAGAAGTGCCTATTATGGATGGCAGTGCTTCCCCTTTCTTATATTTAATCCAAACCGCCGGTATAGAAGAACAAAACGCAAGTAAGCGATTCGTGAGAATAAAAAGTCCTATTGAAGTAAGAAAAGGTGACATCTATGCCTCACTTGAACCTTATGATGGCTTTAAGCTAGCGTTTGAAATTGATTTTCAGCACCCTGCTGTAAAAGATTCAAAACAGTTCTACGAAGTTGATTTATCTAAAAAATCCTATAGTACCGAGATTGGACGGGCACGTACCTTTGGTTTTATAAAAGATTTTGAAATGTTACGTTCTCAAAACCTTGTATTAGGGGGTAATTTGGGGAATGCAGTTGTAATGGATGAATTCCGAGTACTCAATGATACCTTGCGTTACGATGATGAATTCGTAAAACACAAAATGTTGGATGCAGTGGGTGATTTATATACCCTTGGCTATGGCATTATTGGAAAGTTTTACGGCTATAAATCAGGTCATGCTGTAAATAACCTATTGCTTCGAGAGTTACTTCAACGACAAGACGCGTGGGAATTTGTATCTGGTGAAGAGCAAGAAAAATCACCTGTTGCCTATAGCTGTTCGCCCATTCTTACTTAACTTCTGATTCATTAATGCGATTATTTCCCTGTAATCCGAAGTAAGCTTTCCCGTAACTCATCATCTTCAATGCCTTCCGCAATTGAGGAGATAATTTCAGCATTTTGTTTAGAAATCGTGTAAGTCTCCCGCTTACTGGGTCTCTTGGGCATTTCCGGCATTGTCATCTTTACCTTCACGGAATCAATTACAAAAGTACTGTTATTATTGATGTAATTAACAATGCTTTGCTGTTCTAGTCGTATCCGTGTGGCAAGAATGGAATCATTTGTCAAAATAGTGATAATTCGCAAGTCCCTAACCGCCCACATTTGGAACCTTTTCTTTGGTAATCCGATGGCATCAAAGATGATTTTGGTCAGATTGTCGACATGATTGAGCCTTTCGACCAAATTCCTATCAACAAAAGTGTGAATATTCTTCATGATTTGATTATACCTTAATTG
Source organism: uncultured Thiothrix sp. (assembly GCA_964506085.1). GTDB lineage: Bacteria > Pseudomonadota > Gammaproteobacteria > Thiotrichales > Thiotrichaceae > HyVt-477. Next base: position 10,457 of record CAZDMX010000026.1, read on the forward strand.
AAAGGCAATCTTTCGGGTATCAAATAGAAGATAAATATAAAAAATATAACATCTCAAACTTGTTTGTATTTACAGCGAATAAGTAGACCAGTGGTAGGTAGAAATAACAATGAAGATTATCTGTAGTAGTCATGATGAATCACATCGCGTAACGTTTGCATTAAATATCTGGGTACATCTTGTTGTTCCAGCATTATTTGTAGCGGTGTTAATGGGAGTCTATGTAGCAACACACGCAACAAATAGTCCGAAAGCCAGTCATCAAATAGCACAAGATGCTCCTCAACATATCGATCATCCAGCAGTGAAGCCACTATCTAATATTGATAGTTATAAAATAGATGTCAATATAATGGCTAGAAGACTGGGTGTATTAGAGGCTGAAAGTCTTAGGTTAAATGCTTTTGGTTCTCGCATAGTTAATATGGCAAAACTGGATCCTGAAGAGTTTGCATTTGATGAAGAACCTTCTCGCGGAGGTGCAAAATTATCTGAGGGATCGAATAAAGAAGAAGAGGCCGGTTATGGCATTTCTGCGGATGAGCTAATGAAATCAATAAGAACCCTCGAAAAGCAATTATTAGATCAGCGCAACCGGTTAGAAGGGATGCTACAGGTTTTAAATGGACGCATACTGGATAGAGAAGTGATGCCAAGTGGTA
>CAZDMX010000027.1:0-11077 GCA_964506085.1 uncultured Thiothrix sp.
TCATTCTCGCTACGTTTCAACTGAGTTTTTTAGGTTCAACTGCGTTTTTTAGGTTCAAGACACCCTAAACTACCTAATTCGTTAGGTAAAATGTCTATGAAAAAGAAAACCACAAATATTTCGTGAAAAGCCCTACTGAATTACATCACTGGATTCGTTTATTGTACGCCAAAGGTATTGGCCCTCAGCGCTACATAAAACTGTTAACCGCAATAGGCTCGCCTGAACGTATTCTACAGGCTTCTTTAAGCCAGCTAAAAAGCGCGGGGCTCAGTAAAAACCTTGCTACCGCTATTATTGATACTGCACCAAATGCTGCTGACAATGATATTGAATGGTTAGCTGCTGACAAAAACCATTTCATTATTACCTTTGAAGATAAAGAATACCCTGACTTGCTCAAGCAAATTGATAGCCCACCTCCGGTGCTTTTTATTCAAGGTAATGTATCTCTCTTACAAGATCCGCAATTAGCCATGGTTGGAAGCAGAAATCCTACTCAAGGTGGACGAGACAATGCCTATGAGTTTGCCAAATACCTAGCTCGAAACGGATTAGGCATTACTAGCGGTTTAGCATTAGGGGTCGATGGCTTTAGTCATAAAGGCGCATTGGATGCCAACGCTCCCACTATTGCAGTAGTCGCTACCGGGCTGGACAGGGTATATCCGGCCAAACACCGTGATCTTGCCCACGCTATTAGCCAGCAAGGTGCTCTGGTTTCTGAACATACTATTGGTACGCCTGTACGTGCACAAAACTTTCCACGCAGGAACCGTATTATTAGTGGCTTGAGTGTGGGTACATTGGTAATCGAAGCCGCTATAAAAAGCGGCTCACTCATCACCGCTAGATATGCCAATGAGCAAGGACGAGAGGTCTTTGCAATACCCGGCTCTATCCACAACCCCCTAGCCAGAGGCTGCCACCAGCTTATTCGTCAAGGCGCAAAACTGGTTGAAAACGCAGCGCATATTCTTGAAGAAATTAGCCCTGTATTAAATCAGTATCTTAATATGTCAGCCACTGAGAGTTTACCATTATCAACAAGGGCTCATAATGAGTCTTTAACCCCCACATCCAGTAGTGACGATAACATCGACTCTGATCAGCGGCTCATTTTACAGACGATGGGATATGATCCATTACCAATTGATACACTAGTCGTACAAACGGGATTGACGATTGATAAGGTTTCCTCCATCCTATTAATACTTGAACTCCAAGGACTTGTCGAAGCCTGTGGTGGAGGTCAATATAGCAGATTAAAACCGAGTGTCCCCCTATGAAAGAAAATACATTGGATGTACTTTTTTATCTTTTTGATAATTTTTCCGATTACAATGATGCCCATCAAAACCGCGATGTTCTGCATAATCACTTGCAAACGGCAGGTTTTCCGAATGATCAAATCAGCAAAGCTTTTGACTGGTTAGAAAGCCTGGATGATGAAAAACATTACACATTGCTGCAACATAACCCTTTATCAATACGCATCTTTTCAGCAAAAGAAAAACGCTGGTTAACTCCTGATTGTCAGGATTATCTGCTGTATTTACACAATAAGGGGGTGTTAATGGCTAACACGCGTGAATTTATCATCGATAAAGTGCTGGCACTACGAGACATTAATTTTGATCTGGATAAATTAAAATGGGTGGTTATGTTAATTCTTATGAATCACCCTGATAAAGAAGCAGAGTATACATGGATGGATGATGTTGCTATGAGTGACACACCTCCCATATATCACTAATGTTCCGAGTCACATTCTAATTAAGCTTATCTATAAAACAATCGAACCTTATATTTAAACTACCCTATATTCCTCATCGCTACTGAGATTAGTACTATATTCTTTTTAAGCTTTTAGCTATGATTGACCGATTTTGGCACTTTCAATTATTTTAGACGCATAAATTTAAAATAATTATCGTCCGTTTCACGATATCACCCTCCCTAATAGAGTAGAGGGTGTCGAGGGTATAGTGGGCAAGCAACTATGAGCAAGAATCTGGTTATTGTAGAGTCACCTGCAAAAGCAAAGACTATCAATAAATATCTTGGTAAAGATTACATTGTAAAATCCAGTGTGGGTCACGTTCGCGACTTACCCAAAGGTGGTGGCTCGCAAGCAGGAAAAAAGAAAGCTCCTACTCTTGCCCAATTGACCAAAGAAATGTCCGTCGAGGAAAAAGCTGCGTTTAAGAAAAAACGTGATGCCGATAACCTGGTACGCCGTATGGGTATCAACCCGGAAGATGGTTGGGCTGCTCGCTATGAAATACTGCCCGGTAAGGAAAAAGTTGTTTCTGAATTACAGCGCTTAGCTAAAAAATCTGACACTGTTTATCTGGCGACGGATTTGGATAGAGAAGGGGAAGCTATTGCCTGGCATTTAAAAGAAGTCATCGGTGGTGAAGATGATCGTTTCGAACGCGTTACTTTTAATGAAATCACCAAATCTGCTATTCAAGAAGCTTTCAAAGACCCTTCTAAGCTAGATACAGACAGAGTTAACGCCCAACAAGCCAGACGATTTCTTGATCGTATCGTAGGCTTTATGGTATCGCCTTTGCTCTGGTCAAAAATAGGTCGTGGGCTATCAGCAGGTCGAGTTCAATCTGTAGCAGTGCGCTTAATTGTTGATAGAGAACATGAAATAAATGCCTTTAATCCTGTTGAATTCTGGGATATTCACGCCGATTTAAGCACAAAGCTTGGTGAAGCGTTGCGCGTTGAAGTCAGCAAAGACAACGGCAATCCTTTTAAGCCTGTTACTGAAGCACAGGCTATGGAAGCTGTCGAAAAGCTCAAAAATGCAAACTATTCCTTATTAAAGCGGGAAGATCGCGCCACCAGCAGCAAACCCAAAGCACCCTTTATTACCTCAACCTTACAGCAAGCTGCAAGTACGCGTTATGGCTATGGGGTAAAACGTACCATGGGATTAGCTCAGCGCTTGTATGAAGCGGGCTATATTACCTATATGCGTACTGATTCTACTAACCTGAGCAAAGATGCTTTAGGCAGTGTACGAGACTTTATTGGCAATAAATATGGCAAAGAGTATTTGCCAAAAGCAGCTACTTATTACGGTTCAAAGAGCGGTGCTCAAGAAGCTCACGAAGCGATTCGTCCCTCTAACGTCAAAGTGATGAAAAGTGCTTTGAAAAATATGGGTGATGACGCCGAAAAGCTTTATGAACTCATTTGGCGACAGTTTGTTGCCTGTCAAATGACACCTGCTAAATACGACTCTACCCGACTAACTATTGAAGCAGGACAATACCAGCTAACTACTCGCGGTCGTATTTTACGTTTTCCTGGTTGGACAAAAGTCATGCCGCCAATGAGCAAGAAAGGTGAACCCACTTTACCTGACCTTCAGCAAGGTGATGCACTAGATTTGGTTGAGCTTGATCCACAACAACACTTTACCAAACCACCACCGCGTTATACTGAAGCATCTTTGGTTAAGGAACTGGAAAAGCGGGGAATAGGTCGCCCATCAACTTACGCCTCCATCATCTCAACTATTCAGGATCGTGGTTATGTAAAGGTTGAATCCCGCCGCTTCTTTGCAGAGAAAATGGGTGAGGTAGTTACTAAACGTTTGGTGGGTAGCTTTGAGAATCTAATGAATTTCGACTTCACTGCCGAAATGGAAAAAGAACTAGATGAAATTGCCGATGGTAAATTGCAATGGAAAGATGTACTTGATGATTTTTATAAAGACTTCAAGATTAAGTTAGAAAAAGCCGCTTCTGATCCAGAAGAGGGCGGTATGAAAACCAATAAAATGGTACTGACCCATATCAAATGTCCAGATTGTGGCAGAAATATGGGTATCCGAACCGCCACTACTGGTGTTTTTCTGGGCTGTGATGGCTACAATCTACCCCCTAAAGAACGCTGTAAGAAAACCCTTAATTTGACTCCCGCTGAAGAGTCCATTGATGTAAATAACGAAAATGCTGAAACCGAAGCCTTAATGGCGAAAAAACGTTGTGAAAAATGTGATACCGCAATGGACAGTTATTTCATTGATGAAAGCACAAAACTTCATGTCTGTGGCGACAACCCTGAGTGTGATAGTTATGACGTTGAAAAAGGTACCTTCAAACTAAAAGGTTATGAGGGTCCTGTTGTTGAATGTGATAAATGTTCTGAAGATATGCATTTAACTACTGGACGTTTTGGTCCATATATGAAATGTAGTAATGAAGAATGTAAGAATACCCGGAAGATTTTGCGTAACGGTGAGGTTGCACCGCCTCGTGAAGACCCTGTTCATCTAAAAGAATTAGAATGCGAAAAATCTGATGCTTACTTTATCTTGAGAGATGGAGCTGCGGGAATCTTTCTAGCAGCCAGTACCTATCCGAAATCCAGAGAAACACGTGCTCCTTTAGTCGAAGAGCTGGTTCGTTTTAAAGATCGATTATCTTCCAAGTTTCACTATTTGGCAGAAGCCCCTGTAGTGGATCCTGATGGAAACAAGGCTGCTGTTCGCTTTGCTCGGAAAACTAAAGAACAGTATGTTCGAACGGATAATAATGGTAAAGCTACAGGTTGGAGCGCTTATTACAAAAACGGGAAATGGGAAGAAACCTTAGCCAAAAAGAAAAAGAAACCAACAAAGAAAAAAGCAACTAAAAAGAAGGTTAGTAAGAAATAGCCTACTCACTTAAAAATTAAAAATTTACTGTGTTAATCACTCAATATCCAAAAGACTTGATTCAAGTTTTCCAGCAGGGTTGTATTTTTGCCTATCCAACAGAAGCTATTTATGGATTAGGCTGTGACCCAGATAATGAAGCCAGTGTGCTACGTTTGCTAGAAATAAAACAACGACCTATTGAAAAAGGTTTGATTTTGATAGCTGCTGATTTTTCACAAGTCAGTAAATACCTCAAACCTGTTAACAAACTCCCGAATAAATTTACACAACCCAGTGAAACCACTTATACGTTTCCAGCTTTGGAGGCTACTCCTCAATATCTCAAAGGAAGTTTTGATAGCCTAGCTATTCGAATTACTAAACACCCTTTGATACAACAGTTTTGTAAGCTTATAAATTCCCCCTTAGTTTCCACCAGTGCAAACTTTTCCGGTCAGCCTCCTGCTGAAACATTTGCAGAGGTTCTCGAAATGTTTGAACAAACTGATAGCAATCAAAGCATTTATATTGATGCTATTCTTAAAGGAAAAACTGGTGGTTCAATTAAACCAAGCACCATCCGTGATGCTATCAGTGGTGAAATTATCCGCTCATAACAAGTCGTACAACTAAAAATCAATAACTTACCTTATCTTTCTTGACTCTGTTTTAGTTATATCCTATATATTATTGGAATTGAGGTTTTTTATCTAAGGAGTAACACATATGGAAATCGCACAAATAGTAACAATGCTAGTCATTGGTGCAGTAGCTGGCTGGTTAGCCGGTATGATTATGAAAGGTGGTGGATTTGGATTAATCGGAAATATAATAGTCGGTATTATAGGTTCGGTTGTCGGTACTTTCCTTGGAGGAATGGCAGCTGGTGCTGGTGTTACATTACCTTTTACTGGATTAGTTGGAACCTTAGTTTGGGCAATTATCGGCGCAATAGTACTACTAGTTGTAGTCGGCTTTATTAAAAAGTTACTTGCTTAGGACTCAGGAGTAAATAAGGAACGAACCTCTGAACAAGTATGGGTGAATTCCCTGAGAGGGAAAACAGTCATGACTTATTCAGAGGTTCCTTGACTAGCTTATATCCAACATCATTTTATTTAACTTGCTAACAAAACCTGCTGGGTCTTCCAGTTGTCCACCTTCAGCAAGAATCGCCTGATCAAATAATATATCTGACCAGTCCGCAAAGCGTTGGTCGTCCTTTTCATCTTCCATGCGTTTCACTATTGGGTGAGTAGGGTTAATTTCCAACACAGGTTTACTGGTTGGCATTTCATGACCCGCTTGCTTCATTAGTTGTTGCATATAGAGCGCCATATCTTGCTCACTTAATACGATACAAGATGGGGAGTCTGTTAAACGATGTGAGACTCTTACATCTTCCAATTTATCGCCAAATTTATCTTTTAAGCGTTTTATTAAGTCTTCTGCATTTTTCTCAGCTTTTTCCTGTTCTTTCTTATCTTCTTCAGAATCAAACTTACTGAGATCAAGCTCACCTTTTGCAACGGATTGTAGTGATTTCCCATCGAACTCATTTAAGTGACTAACAAGCCATTCATCTACACGGTCATGCAGCAGTAATACTTCAATATCTTTTTTGCGGAATACTTCAAGATGAGGACTGCTTTTCGCTGCATTAAACGAATCTGCCGTAATAAAATAAATCTTTTCCTGATCTTCTTTCATCCGCGACACATAATCTTCAAGCGAAATATCTTGAATAGCCGAATCACTACTAGTTGTTGAGAAGCGTAGCAACTTGGCTATCGCATCTTTATTACCCATGTCCTCACCAGGACCTTCTTTTAGTGCATTACCAAACTGATCCCAGAAGGTTTGATATTTCTCTTTATCGTTATTGGCCATCTTTTGTAGCAAGCCAAGGACTTTCTTGGTTGATGCTTTACGCATAGTGTCAATAACGCGATTACTTTGTAGAATCTCACGTGAAACATTTAATGGTAGATCATTAGAATCCAACACACCTTTTACAAAACGTAAATATCGAGGCATCAAGTTTTCAGAGTCATCCATGATGAATACACGTTGCACGTAAAGTTTTATGCCTGCTGTTTTTGTCTGTGCATCCCAAAGATCCATTGGAGCTTTTGAAGGAATATAGAGTAGAGAGGTATATTCCAGATTTCCTTCAACCTGATTGTGAATCCAGCTTAGCGGATCTTCCCAATCATGCGCAACGTGCTTGTAAAATTCTTTATATTCTTCATCTTTAATATCGTTTTTGGAACGCTTCCACAGGGCATTAGCTTTATTAACTGCTTCCCATTCATCTGTAGTCTTACCTTCTTCATCTTGCTTGTACATGTTGATAGGTACAGAGATGTGATCAGAATATTTTGAAATGATGTTCCGAATTTGCCAGTTATTCGCTAATGATTTCTCATCGTCTTTGAGATGTAAGACGATTTCGGTTCCGCGTGTTTTTTTATCAGTTTCCTGCAGAGTAAAACCTGATTTCCCATCAGATTCCCAAATGGTTCCAGTAGATGCATCTTCACCTGCACGACGTGTAGTCAGGGTAACTTTATCAGCAACGATAAATGAAGAATAAAAACCCACACCAAATTGACCAATCATATTGGAGTCTTTGCTTTGTTCTTCTGTTAGTTTCTGAATAAATTCTTTGGTGCCAGATTTAGCAATTGTGCCAATATTATCAACCACTTCATCACGAGTCATTCCAATACCGTTATCGCGAATGGTGATTGTGCCTGTTTCTTCATCACTCTCAATCTCAATTCTAAGATCAGCATCACCCTCATTTAATGCATCATTAGAAAGTGCTTCAAAGCGTTGTTTATCACAAGCATCCGCTCCGTTTGAGATCAACTCGCGAAGAAATATTTCTTTATTTGAATATAGCGAATGGATCATTAAGTGGAGTAACTGATCCACTTCTGTTTGGAACTCCATGGTTTGCTTGGATTGCTTGGTTTGCTTGGCTTGTTTAGCCTCAGTATCTTTGTTATCTACTTCACTCATAATATATGTGTCCTTTTTCAATCTACTAATTCGTGCGTTGGATAATGGGGGTTATGTGTGTTTTTTCAAGCCATCTTTTAAGGATGGGTAACGCAGTTTTATAGCTAGTTTGTCTAACATTTTTTTATTACTAATACGGCGTGATTCTTTCATATAACTCATCATGCCTTTACTAAGTTCTTTTTCTGCCTGTTTCAGGCTTATCTGTGGCGGTCTTGATAGTCCCGCATAATCTGCAACCGCATTAAAATATTCAGCCATGGTTGAGGGGCTTCCATCACTAATATTAAAAATTTCTGCTATGAGTTCATTTTGTGCGCTTGCAGGCTTTTGAATATCTTTCATACTCTGCATAACCTGATAGCAAATCATCGCTAAATCATCAGCATGAATTCTATTCGTCCAAGGTGATTCAGATTCTTTTACTATAGCTAGCCCTTTCTTTAGTCGCGCTAGCGGCAATCTGTCTACTGCGTAAATTCCTGGTACCCTCAATATCGTCGTATCGCAATGGTTGTCTTTAGCCCATTCAACAAGCTGCTGTTCTGCATCTACTCTTCTATAGGCTCGGTCAGCTATCGGTTGAACAACCCGGGTTTCATCCACCCACTCACCATCACAATTACCGTAAACCCCTGTAGTACTAATTAATACAATGCGCCTGGCAGGTATTGACATATTACGTAAAAAACTACGTAGCCTTAAATCCTGCTTGCCTATTTTGGGAGGTGGAATAAAATAGAATAGATCCGCATCGCCCAAGCCTTTTAATGGAGCAAACTCTTTATCTAGTTCTAGTGGGTAAGTTTTATGTCCATCCAGTTGAGCATTATGGCTTCTCGTAGTAACCCTTGCTCTCATTCCCTGTTGCTTGTAAATAATTCCAAGTCTCCGACCAATGTCGCCGTAACCCACAATCCAGATGTTATTACTCGTTTCTAACATATGTCTATTTATCAATTCAATATTGAAAACCTATAATACAGCACCATTATCCATTTCTTATAACTCAGATGCAGTACAGGAATCCCATCATGACAGATGATAGTAGTCTAAAATTTACAGCAGCCGATGAAAGCCGGGAGTTTCTCGCCAAGGAGCTTAAAGAAAAACAAAATAAGCTACAGCAATTGACTCTTGATTCATCACAGATCATTCGCGCTAATCTACAAGTTGATATTGCTGAAATAATGTTGGAAATTGCCGATGCAGGTATGGTAGATGCTGCCTGGGGTTATGCTAAAGAATCCTTTCTAATCTACATAGAACAAAAAAAATGGGAAGATGCTGTACACGCTGCCGACATTCTCTATCGTACCGAACTACCTGCAGCCATTGCTGCTTTAGGTAATGGTTTGTGGATTTCTATAACTTATCCTGTTGACCCAGAACTATCTATTGTCATGCTAAAAAACCTGATCGATGATACGCCTGATAGTTCAGATGGTGCTGCGGTTGCTGCCGCGGTTGCCCATTATATTGCAGATTTGCGTTTTGATGGCGAGAAACGTGACAGCACGATGTTCCTGACTAGTAGTTTACTGGCTAAAGTGGCAGAACGACATGGTAATGTCACCGATCAATCTAAAATGAACGGCTGGATGCTAAAGCTTGAGCTTAATGATCCTGAGAAATTCCTCCCGCGGATGGGACAGGTATTAGATGCCATTGTTGATGGAAACTGGTGGTATGACAAAGAAGAACTTAGAAAACAGCTTCCTCATTAGAGCGAGAGACTTCGTTAGGGTTCTTAATCAGGGTTGAGCTAGAAATACACTTTGTGATTTAGTAAACGTCTTGTCGCCTTTATTTCCAATAGTTAGCAGAAACTTGAAGGGCTGTACTATTTTATGTTCGGGTATAATTGAAGCATAAAACGTATCGCCTTTCGAATGTCCCACTGAAAATACACCTCCCGACACTGGTTTTTCTGTAGATTGATGTAAATCATAAATCCACAACTGATAATACTGCTTACTTTTTAATTTTGGTAAATGAACAAATCTCATTAGGCCTTTTTGCAGTTCTGTATTCCAGAGTAAATCACCATCCGTTTTTTTTACCTTTGGATTTAATGTTCTTAGCCAGTGAAGATGGATGGTTTCTTTTTCGATCAATAATGTTTGCCATTCTGTTTCTTTTTCTACAACACTATTATCATCCGATTTACCTTGCTGGAATGAAAATAATAGTGCTAACAAAGACATCACAAGGACTATACCTATAACCTTAGCTATAGTTTTCGTTTTTTTATCTCGCAAAGATTTATTTAAAGGGTTCATTTCATCTGCCCAAGTATTGAAAACCAACTTATTATTCACTCACAGCGTTTTTTTCCAGAGGAATGTTAACTCATTTACGTAAGCATCGGATAGTATTCGAACTTATTGATATTTAACAGAGAATAGACTGTTTAAATATTAATAATACGCAATGAAAGTTTACTCAACCTATATATTATACGCTATACTAATTTTCCCCTTTCGTATTTTTCAAGGTAACTGCCATGCTCTGGACCGAGTGTCTCAAACGCTTGGAGATGCAAATCTCTGACTCTGAAATAAGTACCTGGTTATTACCTTTGCATGCACGTGAAAAATCACACGGCCTCTATCTTCTAGCACCCAATACTCTCGTATTACAGGAAGTCCACAAGCAGTATATTCCACTTATCGTCGAACATGCCCGCCATTTGAGCGGCAACCACGAGTACGATGTTATTCTACAAATTGGTACCGAAGTGTCTAGCAGTAAGCCTGCTCAAAGCACACATGACCATCCAATTCCGATAAATGGAAATGCAAATAGTACGACTCTTACGGGTACAACGAAGAGGAATAAAACTAACAAATTTACTAATACACTCAATGACAAAATGGTATTCGATAATTTTGTAGAAGGTAAGTCAAACCAACTGGCTCGTGCCGCATCGCTTCAAGTAGGTGATAATCCGGGTGAATCATACAATCCATTATTTATATATGGAGGTGTAGGGCTTGGAAAAACACATCTCATGCATGCAGTTGGTAACCATATTTTATCCAACAACCCCGATGCAACGGTTGTCTATCTTCATTCCGAAGCTTTCGTAAACGATATGGTATCTGCATTGCGTACCAACCGGATGGATAAATTTAAACAATATTATCGCTCTGTCGATGCTCTACTGATTGATGATATCCAGTTTTTTGCAAGAAAAGAACGTTCTATGGAAGAGTTTTTTCATACCTTTAATGCATTACTAGAAGGGCAAAAACAGATTATTCTTACCAGTGATCGCTTTCCACGTGATGTTGATGGTCTGGATGACCGCTTAAAATCTCGTCTTAGCTGGGGCTTAAGCGTAGCTATAGAATCGCCTGACCTGGAAACCAGGGTGGCTATACT
>CAZDMX010000028.1:0-11060 GCA_964506085.1 uncultured Thiothrix sp.
CTAGCTCAAATCAGCTTTCCCTCGCTACGGCTCATGTTCTCGGACAACCTCCTAGTTCGTGGATATATAACTTCCTGGAAATCATTTTACACTGTCATACATGAAAATAACAAAGTCCTTACCTATTCCATCTGCTGATGCTTTACAACATAGTGAAAAGTTACAACAACAGATTCGTGGTGAAATCAAAGCACAAGAAGGAAGTATTTCATTTCGGCGCTATATGGAGATGGCACTCTATGAACCGGGTCTAGGTTATTACGTTGCCGGAAAAAGAAAATTTGGCAGAGGAGGAGATTTCGTTACCGCACCAGAGGTCTCGCCACTATTCTCACAATGTTTAGCTAATCAGTGTTTACAAGTGTTAGAACAACTGGATAAGGGCAGTATTCTTGAATTCGGCGCAGGTAGTGGCAAAATGGCCGCTGATGTTTTACTTCATCTGGAAACTAAAGGCTGGCTACCTGAGCGCTATTATATTTTGGATTTAAGTCCAGAATTAAAGGCATTACAACTGACCACACTTGAAGCAAGGTGCCCTCATCTTTTACATCATGTTCAATGGCTATCAGTATTACCAGAAGATTTTTCCGGTGTCATTGTTGCCAATGAGGTACTTGATGCCATGCCTGTAGAGCTTTTTAATATCGAGAATGGTGCAGCTTATCAACAACATGTTTGTATAGAAGGTGATGATTTCAAGCTGGTCAGTAAAGAGGTTTCAGGGCAAAAAAGTGGTTTTAATCAAACCGTGTATAAACTTTCCGACATTATTTCTGACAGCTTCCAATATAAAAACGCTTCAAAACAAAAATATAGCTCCGAATTTAACCCTAATATAGACGCATGGGTACAACAACTGGAAAACACTCTAGTCCAAGGACTTATCCTGCTCATAGACTATGGATATACCCGTAAGGAATATTACCATTCTGATCGTAATTCGGGCACATTAATCTGTCACTACCAACACCTTGTACATCAAGACTTTTTCTGGCATCCCGGTTTACAAGATATCACTGCAAATGTAGACTTCACCCACGTTGCAGAAGCAGCAGATAATAATGGGCTAAGTGTTGCGGGCTTCACTTCACAGGCAGCTTTCCTTACCGGATGTGGGCTGGAAGAGCTGTTTGTTGATAAATTAACAAAGGATCCTGAACAACAATACCCTTTAGCTCAACAAGTTCGTACATTGAGCCTTCCCTCAGAAATGGGTGAACGCTTCAAAGTCATTGCTCTGGGTAAAAAGTTTGATGAGAATCTGATTGGATTTTCAACGATGGATTATAGACATAAATTATAGAGACCCCTTTGGTCGCCATCTTAACGATAAGAGGGCACCTCTAATTAATTAGAATTTTCGTTCGAGTCCAAGGCGGATCATTTTTTATGATCCGCAGTGTACAAGTGTACATGAGGATCGCAAAAAATGATCCAACGCAGGAATCGGACGAAAAGGCAATTAATAGAGATGCCCAAGAGATAATAAGAGAGATTATGCATGGAAATATATCACGCCATTATACTAGGGATCATTGAAGGGCTTACGGAATTCCTGCCCATTTCATCAACCGGGCATCTAATTGTCGCTAGTGAGCTACTAGGCCTACCCCAAACAGAAGCTAATATAGCCTTTCAGGTCATTATTCAGATAGCGGCCATCCTTGCTGTCGTTGCAAACTACAAAGACAAATTCACCCTCAAACATCTCAGTCTATGGGTGAAAATCACCATCGCATTCATTCCTATCGCAATCGTTGGTTTACTTTTTATCGACCAAATAAAAGCCTTATTTTCGGTTAAAGTTGTTGCCATTATGTTTATAGTTGGTGGGATTGTGTTTTTAATAGTTGAATATTTCCAAAAAAATGCGGTTCCAAATACACTTTCAGTTGAAGATATAACCTATAAGCAAGCTATATGGGTGGGTATAGCACAAATATTTGCACTCATACCGGGAACAAGCCGAGCCGGTTCAACCATCATTGGTGCTTTGTTAGTTGGCTTAAGCCGTAAAGCCAGTGCGGAATTTTCATTTTTGCTGGCTCTACCGGTATTAGCCGCAGCAGGAGGACTGGATTTACTAAAGCATTATAAAGAGTTTACTGATGCAAATCTGATGCCTTTGTTAGTGGGTTTTGCCGTATCTTTTATTGTCGCTTACCTCTCTATGAAATTATTTATCAAATTTTTGGAAAAGTTTACCTTTGTAGGCTTTGGTATCTATCGAATAGTCTTTGGTGTCGTCCTTCTTTATCTTATCTATACAGGTGTTATTAGTCCTTCTGCTCATGCGTGAACTTATCTATAGACGTTCACATATTAAATTTCTCATTCACTGTGGTAGAGACGTTGCATGCAACGTCTCTACGGGAAATTATTTAAGTGAAAGTCTATAGACGTTCCTTGAAATGAAGCTCCTAGTTTTGGTATTTCCAATAATCAGGTATACTTTTGCCAACAGCGCCAACAGCGCGACCAACTTTGGCTTAAATTTTAAAAAATATAAATGATGACAAACCGTATAAATATTAAATCGTGGCTTCTTGTTACAATCACCCTAGTACTCACCAGTGCATGCTCTATGCCCCGTTTCTCACAAGAGTCGGATGATGCTGGAATATCAGCTGATGGACAGTCTGCTAGTCAATTACTAGCAAAAGCACGCTCAGCAGCAAAATCCGGTAGTTATGAAGAGGCTATCAAGCATTACGAAACACTAGAGGCACGTTTCCCGCTGGGACGATTTGCTCAGCAAAGTTTATTGGAGACTGCTTTTGCTTACTACAAAGCAGAAGAAGAGGATACTGCCTTAGATACCATTGATCGTTTCAAGCGCATGTATCCACGTAGCCCTATTATGGATTACGCACTCTATCTTCGCGGCCTGATTAACTTCAATCGTGGCAAAAGTATTATTGATAAAGTATTTCCACGTAGCTTTGCCGATCTGGATAATGTACGACAGAAAGAATCCTTCCATGATTTCTCACAGTTAATCAATCGCTATCCATCCAGTAAGTATGCAGCGGATGCACAACAACGGTTGCAACATTTACGTAACTCTTTGGCTACTTCAGAAGTGAATGTTGCTAAATATTATATGCGCAGAAACGCATACGTAGCGGCTTTCAACCGCGCTGAATATACCATCAAGCACTATCAAGGCTCTCCAGCAGTTGTTGAAGCTTTAAAAGTTAAGATTCAAGCCAGTAATGCCTTAGGTAAGCCACAGTTGGCTGCGGCGACGCGGCGTGTATTACAATTAAACTTTCCGGCCGAGGCTGCTAAATTTAAATAGTAAACTCAACGGTTGGTATATTAGGGACGGCGCATAACGACGGACTTGATTTGTAAGGGCTGTTCAATACTAACTGGAAGTGAGACTTCAGTCTCGCCAATGCTTCTTCGTAGCACCATTGGCGGGACTAAAGTCCCACTTCCAAGTCAAAAATACATCGTTGATAGTGAAAAATTAGCTGTATTGAACAGCCTTGCTTGATTTGTAAGGCAGTAATAAACCTCAATCTTTATCCCTAACAGGTGTGTTCTTCAATATATTAAACAAATCACCTTTTTGTAGACCCGTCTTTACTTGTGTTTGATAGGTAGATTGCATGGACTGAATGGGTTGAACAGCTTGCGTGGTGACTACATGTGTCTCTTGGGGTGCACTTGTTTCTGTATCCGCAACCTGTTTTTTTGCACGTTTAGAAGCCGTTGCAGGTTTTAAACTTCTTGATTGAATAGCGGGTGGAATGTTCTCTTCCTCAACCTCTTGCGCCTTTTGTCCTAAAGATTGGGCTGGATTCATTGCCGTTGTAGTCTCAGTATTCGCTACTCTGATTAATACAGGTTGGTTTTGCGGTATACCTACTGATGTTTGTCGCCTTTCTTCTGTACTATCGACGATTGAACTCTGACGACCCGGTATAAATTGTCCTACAAAACGATAGGTTTTGTACCAAAAGGGAGCACCCAAACCAATCATTCCAGTGGTTAATATAATCCTGAACATCCATACCCATCCGTCCTGAGATGAAATAACCATGAGTATTCCTGCTAACAGACCCGTTAGCCACGATAAAAGAGGATCAACAGGTTTCCAGATATGTACGGCTGCCATTATTGTTTTTTGGGCACAACGAGAGTCATTGTGGCCTTCCGCACAATAAGGATAAAATTTATGTCCAACAGGTAAGCCAGTATCGCTTAGTTGTTTTGATGCATTACGGTAATTAGTCAGTAGTGTATTGTAATTTTCAGTAGCCGTCTTTTTATCGTCATCAGTCGTCGCATCAAGAAGAGCACTCGCTTTAATCTCTTCCAGTTCTTTGATATCAATACTGCGCACTACTTCTTCTGCCAGCGAGGTGTCCTGAGCCAATGTGCGATAAAGTTGAATAGCATCAACATTGAGTGTAATGGCCAATACAAAGGCTACAACCAAAGACAAAAACGCCGCCCGTCGACGGAAGTACTCCGTGGCAGCTTGCCCGTAGCGCTCGAACTCGTAGGATAAATTAGAGATGGTGTCGGCAACCACCCTGTCCTCTTTATTTTCAATCTCCTTAAGGAGGTTTTGCCCCGCTTCTGTTTGCGCAAATTGTTCAACAAACTGCCTTGTTGTAAGCTCTTCAAATTCTGTTCTTACGAAATACTTATTGAACAATGAATTTCTATTGCGGCCTATTGCTGGGTTCTCTCTCACCTGACGGACAAATTCCTCCGCCTCTGTAGATAAGGTAACGCCAATATTATTCAGTTGAGGTTTGACCGATTTTTTATAAAGCTGTGTCAGCATTTCGTCAAAATCACGTGATCTTGTTCTGAGTAGTTTGTGAATGCTTTCAACAAGCACAGTGGCCAATGTTGCCAGCACAATCATGACAGCAGAAAAGGCGAGTAATGCGATGAGATAGTTCATAATATTTCCCCAACAATGTACCTGCTAAGTGATAGCTGTTTGTAGGGTCGAATTTATTCGACCTGTGTTTACAAGGTAAGGCTTATTTCGTCACCCTACACCCTGGAGTCAGTCCATATCTCTTACATTATAGGCTATTGAACAGCTCTGGATGGTTATTAATGTTGCTTTTACAGTTTGCCCCAAAAAATTATAGCTTCAGCATGTCTTTCTCTACCTCAGCAAACATTCTTCCCGCCATTGCATGGGTTATTTCACCTTCTTGATCATGGCTCAACTTAATATTTTTATCGGCATACTGACAATGCGACCAATAGCCACCCAGTCGAGCAATAACATTGGAGTATTCCATGCTGGCTTTACCATAATCCACATGCACGTTAATCCATCGTTTCACGTGGTAAGGTTTTTTAAATTGTCGACGAAAATACCGCCGTGAGACAGGATCAAGAGTCACTAGCAATTCTATAGGAATCTTTTCCATTGTTAGTTTATTCGCAATCAAGAAGACACTCTTACCTCCCCAACTATGTCCTATCAAAGCTATTTTTTGACCTGCTGAGTGCCAGTACCGAATGAGTTGAATCGTTTCTTCTATCGCGGCATGTGTTGCATAACAACTATCTTGATGATCAACGTGTTTTAATCGATAAGGGATAAAGACACCCTGAAGCATTGGACGGTACACATCATCCATTGCGCCACCAAGGAAAACCAGCAGTGTTTTCTCGGCTTTGTAGTTTAATAAATCATGTGTTGAATCATCAGTATGCGAACCAAAAACAGTCAATTGATCAGGATCGTGATACCAATCAATCATATCGGGGGTTACTATTTTTTTCTTAAAAAACATGTCAACGAATATGCTATAGTGTTAATCTTATTTAACCTAAAAAACTCAGTTGAAACGTAGCGAGAATGACTAGAGTGCTGAAGATAAAGGAGTTTCTGGAAAATTTTGGCTTTATTCGTAGTCACTCTACGGGTGAAGTCAGAATTTTACAGAAAACCTTTAGATTCAGTGCTATAGGCATTCGCAGTAGTTTCAACTGCATTTTTTAGGTTTAACTATTAAAAAATATAGGAGACTATTCCTTCCTTGGCTACAACATCACTTTCCATCGAGTCAGATAGCGATAGCTATCATACACTCAATCTGGAGCTACAACCTGCTGACAACGAAAGGTTGAACAATCTTTGCGGTCCATGCGACGAGCATCTTCAACAACTAGAACAAAAATTACATGTTGATATTAAAAACCGTGGCTATTATTTCAATATTTCGGGTTCTGTAGATAACGCTCAAACTTGCATCAATATCCTACAAGACCTCTATCGTACTGCTGCTGCCCATGAAATAATAACCGCAGAAACGGTTCATCTGCACATACAACAAGCGGGCGCTACACCTGAGTCTAATACGTTACGTTTTCCTGATTCCCGTATCCGTACCAAACGTAAAGTTATTCGAGGTCGCGGTGCAAATCAAAATACTTATATTCACAATATACAAACCCATGACCTGGCCTTTGGTATTGGCCCTGCGGGTACAGGTAAAACCTATTTGGCAGTGGCTTGCGCGGTTGAAGCACTTGAGCGTGATGAAGTACGGCGCTTGATTCTGGTACGTCCTGCGGTTGAAGCAGGTGAGCGTCTGGGGTTTTTACCGGGTGATCTTTCGCAAAAAATAGACCCTTATTTACGCCCCATGTATGACGCACTTTATGAGTTTATGGGTATTGAAAAAGTTAACAAACTGATCGAAAAAAATGTCATAGAAGTAGCACCTCTTGCCTATATGCGTGGTCGCACCTTAAATGATGCGTTTATCATTATGGATGAAGCACAAAACACCACCATGGAACAAATGAAAATGTTTCTTACTCGTTTCGGCTTTGGCTCAACTGCTGTGGTAACAGGTGATATTACTCAGATTGATTTGCCTAATCATCAAACGTCTGGATTAAAGCATGTGCTTGATGTATTAAACGACATTAAAGAGATTAGTTTTACACATTTTGCTTCTAAAGATGTGGTCAGGCATTCATTGGTACAACGAATTGTTGAAGCCTATGAAGCCCCCTGAAACAGCACTGGATTTCGACTACCAAAACCCAGAGAATTACCAAGACATACCGAGCAAGGACAAACTAACCCACTGGATACAGCTTGCTTGTCCATTGGAGACTCCTCACACCGTATTAGTTAGAGTGGTTGGCGAACAGGAAGCACAAGCGTTAAACTTGCAGTATAGAGGTAAGGATTATGCGACCAACGTATTGTCCTTCCCGTTTGATCCGCCACCGATACCCATTGACGTGGCACACCTTGGCGACCTGGTGTTGTGTAAACAAGTAGTCGAAAAAGAAGCAAAGGAACAAAATAAAACCATTGATGATCACTGGGCTCACATGATTATCCATGGCATCTTGCATTTGCGAGGTTACGACCACATATCTGAGGAAGAAGCCGAAGAAATGGAAAATCTAGAAATAGCACTATTAAAAAAAACGGGGATCAATAATCCCTACTTAGGAACGTGCACGGAATAATTAACTTATCGGGGAAAGATGATAACAACGATGGAATTGACAACAAACAACGACAAACCTCCCAAGGTTCTGGATAAAGAGCATAAAAACACCAAGCATAGCTTGTGGCAAAAGCTCTTTAAGCCAACTATTGAACGCACCGTAAGTACTCGTGCTGATCTCATCAATGAAATTCGTTTAGCTGAAAGCAACGGTTTGATTCAAGCTGATGAGCTTGGAATGATTGAAGGCGTCATGCAAGTGGATCATTTACAGGCACGTGACATCATGCTTTCCCGATCACAAATTGAATTCATTCACCGTGATAGTAGCTATCGGGAAATACTCAGACATGTTTTAAAGTCAGGTCATTCTCGTTATCCGGTTATTGATGATAGTAGAGATGATATTGAAGGCATATTGCATGCAAAAGACTTGCTTAAGTATATTGATAAAGATAAAGAGTTTTGTATAGATGATATTATACGTCCTCCACTTTACGCTCCTGAAACACAGCGCCTTGATGAACTGTTAACAGAATTCAAAAAGAGCCGTAATCATATGGCGGTTATCGTTGATGAATACGGCGGTATTTCTGGCTTAATCACTATTGAAGATGTGCTTGAGCAAATTGTTGGAGAGATTGATGATGAACATGACGTCGATGAAAAACCAAATATTCAGGAACGTGGTAATAATGTATTTACGGTGAATGCACTAACCCCCATTGATGAATTTAATAGTTACTTTAATGCTAATGAGGATTTATCGACCTTTGATACCATTGGAGGTTCTGTTACTCATAGAATAGGAAAAATCCCTCAACAAGCAGAAGAACTCACTACCGCTGAGTTCAAGTTCACTGTATTGACTAGTGATGGTAGACGCATACAGTTGCTGGAAGTCAAGCCATTGTCAAAAACTAGTGAGCTGCCAAAAGAAGATAAAACATCGATACAACAGGAAAAAGAAGTTGCCTGAATCACCCCCCCCTTCCGCTACTTTTAATCGCTGGTATTACCTGCTTGCTATTGCCGCTGGTGCTTGTTTGACATTAGCTTTTGCACCCTTTGAATGGAGAATAGTTGCTATTCTCTCTCCCGCTGTACTTTTTTATTTATTCCTGCAAGCCGATACCACTAGCCAACATTTAAAATTGAGCTATATATTTGCATTCGGTATGTTTGGCACAGGCGCTTCCTGGATTTTTTACAGCATGTACTTTTTTGCACATGCACATTTTTTATTAGCAGCAACGCTCACCACTCTTTTTGTCGGACTCATGTCGCTTTTTTTATTACTGCTTGGAGCGTTTACCTCACGTTTTCGTGCTAGTCCGATGGTGTTTAATCTACTGGTTTTATATCCTGCCAGTTGGGTGTTTGTAGAATGGTTTCGCGGATGGTTTTTAACAGGATTCCCCTGGCTATATCTTGGACATAGCCATATAGATAATATCTTGATAAACATGGCTCCTGTTACCGGTAGCTTCGGGGTAAGTTTACTAAGCGCCCTACTCTCAGGTGTACTTGTTTTAGCTATTATTGGAAAACAAAAGCAACGATTTCTGGCAGCCGCACTGACTGCTGTGGTATTCATCGGCAGTTTCCTGATTGGAAAAGTAAACTGGACAACTCCTGAAGGAGAGCCGATTAAAGTGAGTCTATTGCAAGGCAACATTCCACAAGACAAGAAATGGCTACCTGAATCACTCAGACCGACACTCGAACTGTATCAGAAAATGAGTAACGAAAACTGGGACTCTGATCTTATTATCTGGCCGGAAACTGCCATACCGGGGTACTTTCGTGACCATATGGATGATCTAATCCATCCACTCCAAGCCAAGTCACGAGAAACTAATACCGATTTATTGATGGGTGGGTTCTATTACAATGAAGAAGGTATACCCGGTTCAGAAAACAGCATCCTTGCTATCACTCCTGAGCTACGAAGTATTTACTCAAAGCAACACTTAGTACCGTTTAGTGAATACATCCCCTTTTTAGAACACATGCGCTGGCTAGGTAAATGGATTCAACTTCCCTACGATAGTGTGAAAAGAGGCACAGGAACAACCACACTTGATGTGGCAGGTATCACTGCCCAAATGTCAGTGTGTTATGAAGACGCGTACGGTAATGAAACCATTCGTGGTTTACCTAAAGCCACTATGCTTATTAACGTCAGTAATGACGGCTGGTTTACCGGCTCTATCGAACCACAACAGCATATGGAAATTGCCAGAATGCGCACGATTGAAACAGGTCGTTATATGCTTCGCGCAACCAATATCGGGGTGTCGGGCATTATCAATGAAAAAGGTAAGATCATTGCTACCGCTCCAGCCTACACCACCACTGTTATCAAAGGTGAAGCACAACCCTTCGTTGGAGCAACACCCTATGTAAAAATGGGTAATTGGCTAATAATTGGGATTCTATCTTCTATACTTGTTTTTGCTATTTGGTTTTATTTGCCTTGTGGTAGTGGCGATTGTAAAAGAAAACACTAATAGTTTAGTAACAGGAAAGCATCCCTTCCCCTACTAGAGGGTGTTGTAAAGCAGATTATGTAGGTTATGGGTGACGACTGTATGGACACAGAAGGCAGGGTAACGATATTAATTGCATAGACTTCAGGTAAAGCGCAATACCACCGAAATATGGGAAATTACCAATATGTCACCATGCCTCATCCCTTCTATGCAAACGATAAGGTCTAATCACAATCAACTCAAAATACTATGTTTGTTGATCGTCATTACAAGCACAGCCTCAGCCAATGAAAGAATAGAAGGCTGTTTTGTTGCAAAAAAAGACTGCGCAGCTTTACATTCCATAAAAAAACGCACAAACCCTGACAGCATTAGACTTGAACCCTTTAAGGTTTATTCAGTCACTTCCAAAAACAAACCCAATCCAACGCACTACCAAATTAAAACCGATAGTGAAAACCCACAAAATCGCTGGGTTGCTAGTAGCTGTGGAAACTACATTGAAAATTGTCGCTTATTGCCCGCAACCAAATCATCACAATCTACAAAACACTATCTGCTAGCACTGAGCTGGGAACCCACTTTTTGCGAAACACATCAACAAAAAAAAGAATGTAAAACATTGACGGCCAATCGCCAAGATGCGAACCAACTTTCCTTACACGGCTTATGGCCACAGCCTAAAAACAATGCCTATTGTAACGTCAACAGTACAACCAAAGCCATTGACCGACGAAAAAAATGGGCTTTACTAAAGCCACTGGAGCTTAGTAATCAAACCAGAGAAAGTTTAGCACTTACCATGCCAGGCTACGCCTCAAATCTACAACGCCATGAGTGGATTAAGCACGGCACTTGCTATGGGTCAACAGCTGAACTCTACTACCAGCACTCTATAGCACTAACCAAAGCAGTAAATCAATCAAAGGTTGGCGACTTGGTTTCCAGCAACATAGGCAAGAAAATTACCGCGAAAAGAATCAAAAGTGCTTTTGATCAATCCTTTGGCAAAGGTGCAGGCTCAAAAGTTAATGTTCGTTGCGATAACAAAGGTCGATTATCAGAATTATGGATAAATTTAAGCGGTGTCATCACTCAGCCT
>CAZDMX010000029.1:0-10907 GCA_964506085.1 uncultured Thiothrix sp.
GACTCCTCATCCATTAAACCCCATTGTATCTGATGTGAAAACAGCGAGACCTGCCGGAAAAATATTTACTGAAAACGGTAAGCTATTGCGACCCTCACAAAACTGTTCGCACCACTATGGTTACGGCGTTAACATCAACGAAATTACCTTGCTCAGTGAAACAGAGTATGAAGAAAAACTGAGCACCCGTATTGAACCTGATTGGGATAAAGACGTGATCGGAACGCACAGTTATAGCAAGGTGAACGACTTAGTCGTCATGGATGGAATTCTGCTAAGAAAAAGCTAGCGATAAAACATTTTTAGGTTAAATATGGAGAATGACTGTTGGGGTGATTTCAATCGCCCACTAAATGGTCGAATAAATTCAACCCTACGGTCTCGAACTAACCCCTAGCGATTCCACTCAATTTTTAATTTCTATCAGTGTTAGCAACGTATTTTGCAGCACTCCACTGTTGTTATCACTCACCATGAAGAACTGATTGCCTTTATAGTGACTGAGGCCTTCATAATTGTCTACAGCCCAGCCCTTATTACTATCAAATATTGCCAAGTCTTCAACCGGGCAAGGCAGGTGCTGCTCGCATTCTGTAAGCTTGATTCTACGTAAACCAATAACAATAGAGCTGAAAGGACTAGGCCAAGAACGCTCTATTAAGATAATGCTGCCATCGAGAGCCACATCCATTCCGGTAACGGCACTGTATTGATAAGGAAGCGATAAGAACTGCCAACGTATATCTTTAAATTCTGGGCTAATGCTGTAAAGAACACGGCGTTGTTGTGACTCCTTTTCCATAAAAAGTTCAGTCGCCACTATCACGCCGTATTGTGGATGAACCAGAATACTTTCTAGGCTACTGTTGCGTCGATAATAATTTTCTTTTCTCTGTAATTTATTCGGTAGTGGTAAATCATGAAGCCATTTCCCGGTAACAGAATAAGCAGCGACACGAGTATTCTGTTCAAACGAAACTAGCAACACAGAATCGTTATTCAAGCCATTGTTAGCATTTACAATAGCTAACCCTTCGGCATCTTGATCAATTGTGTTTACCAGTGGTTTACCCTGTTTATTTAACAGCGGTACAACTGAGAGTGGTTTAATGTCAGAAAGGAAACCGTTACTGGTTTCAATGCTAAAACGAAACAAATAACTATTATCAGAAATGGCATACAAACTTTCCGAATCCTCTTCCCAGGCAAGCCCAGATAGCCTTCCGACCAAGATGCCATTCATTTTCAGTGAGTGGATGTTTAATGTCCCCAGATGCTTAACCCTCATATACTCAGCCCCTTTGGAAAAGTCAGGGGATAATGAATACGGCACAATATTTGCGCTAAACTGGCTCCGTATAAATAAAAATATCGCTAGCAATGCAACTGCAAAAACAAGAATATACTGCTTATTAAATTTCATGACTGATTATTTATCGTTCATAACTAAACGAAAACCTGAGTGGTAATCTTGATGCCATTTCTGTTGGTAAGATCGGTTTGATAAACGAGTATCCCATGGATCATTGAACCAAGAGCTGCCGCGCAATACGATGTCTCGGTTTGACTTGTCGCTAACACACTTACCTTCATCCCCCGTATATTGTGAATCGTAGGCTGAACAGGTCCACTCCCATACGTTTCCCAACACATCATACAATCCCCAGGCATTAGGAGGATAAGATCCGACTGGTTTTAAATGATCTTTGTCATTCCAGAATCCTGTGCAGCCATCACAATTTGCCTGATCACGCCAATGATTACCTGCCCACGGGTATTGAGATGATGTGCCCGCTCTTGCCATGTACTCCCATTCTGCTTCAGTAGGTAAACGATAGTTCTTACCAGTGATCTGGCTTAACCACTGAGCATATACAGTCGCTCCTAACCAACAGATTTCTACCACAGGATAATCTTCAAACCCAGGCTCAACGATATAGACCCCGTTTTTATAGAGGATATGGCTGTCTGCATCTTCGCTCTTGATCTCCAGCAATGGGTGCTTATCACTCGCTCTTTTATGTAAACCTAATGCGTTCAAAAAAGGAACGATCTGACGATTCGTGACCTCAAAAATACCGACTGAGAAGGGATCAACGTGGGTATCATGGATGCGTTCATCGGCTTCACAATTAATATGTTTTTGTAAGCAGCCCATTGAGGTTAATCCACCAGACAAGGAGACCATTTTAGGCTCAAAGGGAAGTAATTTGTATTGAGTCGTGTTTGCAGGAGAAGATAATGTGGATAATGGCAAAGCATAAGTACCTCTAAGAAAGTGTACTAATAAATAAAAGGCAACAAAGATCAGCGCAAGTATTGGAATACTAGTCTTAAGCTGAGAGAGTGAAAAGTGGCTATCCATGTCATTAAAATCCTGAAAATAATTGATAAACTAATACAGGCGAGTTTAGTCAATAGAACTAAAAAAAACAGTAAATCATTGATTATTGTTGTTTTTTTAATCAAGTTTATTTGATTTTCTGATTGAAGGTTTGTATTGAGGCTCAACAAGTCTCAATCGTCTATAGAGAACTTGCATAGAAAGAGAGGTATTAGTAGGGCATAATCCTAAAAAACTCAGTTAAACCTACTGCGAATGTCTATAGCACTGAATCTAAAGGTTTTCTGGAAAATTCTGACTTCACCCGTAGAGTGACTACGAATAAAGCCAAAATTTTCCAGAAAACCCTTATCTTCAGCACTCTAGCCATTCTCGCTACGTTTCAACTGAGTTTTTTAGGATAATCTGCGCCAGAATTTTAACAATGAAAAACTTGATGAAAAATAAACAATGGTTTGTTTACATGTTGCGCTGTGCCGATAGCAGTCTTTACACAGGGATCACCACTGATGTGAAACGCCGTGTGGAGGAACACAATGAAACAGATCTGGGAGCACGCTATACGCGGACGCGACGTCCAGTAACGTTGGTTTATCAAGAAGAAGTTGAATCACGCTCAGAAGCTAGTAAGCGCGAATGTATGATTAAAAAAATGAAAAAACTACAAAAAGAGGCTTTGATAAATGTTTGATCCAAATAACCCTTGTATATTTTGCCACCCAAAAGCACACGAAATTATTGAGGAAACAGAGCATGCACTGTTGATTCAAGATGAATTTCCAGTGAGTCGTGGGCATTGTCTTATCGTACCAAAACGACATATCGCAACTTACTTTGAAGCAACAGAAGAGGAAAATAGAGACTTCTTTGCTTTAATGAATGAAGCAAAAACTGGGATCGAAGCAGAACACCAGCCAGATGGCTATAACATTGGTTGTAATAATGGTGAACCCGCTGGGCAAAGCGTATTTCATCTACACATTCATATTATTCCACGCTACGTGGGTGATGTAGAAAATCCTAAAGGCGGGGTGCGCTGGGTTGTACCTAAGAGCGCTACTTATTCCCTAGCGAATAAAAAGCAATAAAAAAAGCCCGCCTGGGGTAACTAGGCGGGCTAGAACGTGGTGGCTTAACGCCTCCACACATCCTCCTAACGGCTAGGGGATTCTTTTAAATGCTCTCTGTAGCGGTTCTGCTACCAATATGCCCCTAAAGTTTGACTTATGTCAACAAAAAAATTATACCGTTATATGGGAATATTCTAATATTTGATGCGTCCGTGACTAGGAGGCAGTCCGAAAATAACAAGAGCCTATGCAATAGCTCTTGGATAAGATCCAAGTATTCTTAAAAAATCTGCGTGTTGTTCTAGTTCTTGTAGTGCTTTGCTGACGGCTTCATCCTCTTGATGCCCATTAATATCAAGGAAGAAAACATATTCCCAGTTATTATTTTGTGTGGGTCGGGATTCAATCCTACTCATATCCAGCCCATGCTCAGCCAGAGGCTTAAGCAAGTTAAACAAAGAACCCGGTTCATTTTTGGCTGAAATCATTAGAGAGGTTTTGTCCGCACCACTAGGAGGGATATCCTGATGACCAATGATCATAAAGCGGGTGGTATTGTTGGCAAGGTCTTCGATATTTCGTTGTTGAATTTCAAGTTTGTATATTTCAGCAGCAGCAACCCCTGCGATAGCGGCAGAGTCACTATCTTTACTAGCCATACGTGCAGCCTCAGCATTGCTGGATACGGGTATTTGTTCTGCATGAGGTAAATGTTGCGTCAACCAGTGCTTACATTGAGCCAGTGATTGCTGATGTGAAAAAATACGTTTGGTGTTTTCCCATGGCGAGTCTTCGTGGTGAAGCGACATGAGGTTTTGATGGATAGGAAGATGAACTTCACCACAGATATTTAAAGACGAGTTAATAAACATATCCAATGTATGTGTTATCACTCCACCCGTAGAATTTTCAATGGGGATAACCCCGTAGTGAGCACGGCCGGTATCTACTTCCTGGAAGACCTTGGCAATAGAGTCTTGCGGCAAGGTCTTAACCCATTCACCAAAATGTTTGTTAGCAGCACTTTGTGTGAAAGTACCTTCTGGTCCGAGATAAGCTATTTGTAGACATTCTTCCAATGCAAGACAGGAAGAAATAATATCCCGATAAATCTTTGTAATCTGCTTGCTCTTTAAAGGCCCCTGATTCTCTTCTATCATCCGCCTAAGAATATGTGCCTCTCTTTCTGGCCGATAAAAACATAACTTCTCACCTTCCTTGAGGCTAGCCTGTTTGGTTACGGCAACTTCTTCAGCACATTTGGCACGTTCATTGAGTAGCAGCAGCATTTCAGAATCTAACGCATCTATGCGTTTGCGAAGATCAAGTAATTTATCAGTCATGCTGGGGTTCCCCTAACTCATCCAGACTATCTTCTGCGACTTCTCTGGTTTCAGAATCGTCATTTTTATCTGTAGTATCAAGATAGTGCTTTAAAACAGCAACAGCATCTTTACTTTGGGTAAGACCGAGATAATGTAGAGCATCAGTGCGGATTCGTCTATCTTCATGTTTGGCAAGTTCGCCAAACACAGGGATCAGCTTTTTAAGCATGTCTGAACCCGTAAACTCTTCCATAATAACGCCTATGCCTATACGTGTACTAAGCACTGTTGCTGGATCGCCCAGCAATTCAACAATCGCTGAAATTGATTCAGGGGCTTTATTAATATGTTCAATGGCTTTTTCAACCTGTGCCTCAGAAAGCCAATAATCAAATTCCCCGGCAAGGAATGAATCGTTAATCGACCATTCAATACGCTGTCGTAGTGCACTAATGTCTTGCGCGCCGGTGAGTTCATACTTGCCAATCTTCACCCATGGCACCGAACGCACACCGTACTTTTTTGCCGCATCAGGACGTTGCTCAAGATTAATAATATTCAGCCGACCCAAATCCCCTGCTTTAACCAGTTCAGATAGATGTTTAAGGACTGCCGGACAATGTGGACAGTGTGTGCCCAATAGCATAATGGCATCAGGTGGTGTGTTGTTAGACATTACTTTTTGATACTTGCAAGGTGATTACCATTAAAAGTAAGCACAAGATCCTTGCGCTCACGTAGCTTCCCTCCCTTGCTAAGGTAAAAAATATAGTCCCAGCGGTTTAATTGAAAGCTATCTTGCAGTAAAGGTGTACCCAATAATGAAGTAACTTCGGCTTTACTCATGCCTTTTTTAAGTTGCGCAATGGCTCCTGGAGAGACAGCATTGCCTTGCTGAACTTCTAGTTTGTAACTAGTACAGCTTGTTAGGGTAACGGATAGAGAGAGTAATAAAAGAGTTAGTATTTTTTTCATTTTTTCAGTTTTTCATTTAACAGATAAAAAATTTGAAGAAAAACGATAATAGACTAGTTAGCCTTCAGATAAAATATATTTAGTGCTTTGGAAATGCATAAATAAAGAGTAGAATACCGCGCTCAATAAAATATGAACAGAGTTAGTAAGTATGCCAAGTGTAAAAGTAAGAGATAACGAGCCATTCGAAATCGCACTACGTCGTTTCAAGCGCGCCTGTGAAAAGGCCGGTGTTGTTGCTGAGGCAAGAGCTCGTGAATTCTACGAGAAGCCAACATCAGTACGCAAAAGAGAACGGGCGGCTGCGGTTAAACGTAACTATAAAAAAGTACAACGTGAGTTAAATCGTCGCGTTCGTATGTACTAATTTTCTCAGTATTATTTATTTTAATACTGACAAGAAACTAAGCGATAAAACTTAGAAAATTACTATGAGTGCTGCCCTGAAAGAGCGCATATTTGCTGACATGAAGACAGCGATGCGTGCCAAAGATAAAGATCGCCTGCAAACTATTCGTCTTATCCTGGCTGCTATAAAGCAGCGAGAAGTTGACTCGCGCGAAGATCAGGATGACGCTGCTGTATCTGTAATACTGGACAAGCAGGTTAAGCAACGACGTGACTCTATTACGCAGTATGATGATGCAGGTCGTACCGATCTTGCCGATCAGGAAAGAAGTGAGCTGGTGGTGATTCAGGAATACCTACCTGAGCAACTAAGTGACACTGAAATAGATGACCTCATTTCAGCTGCGTTAGCAGAAACAGGCGCATTATCAATGAAAGACATGGGCAAAGTCATGGCTTTTATTAAACCCAAAGCACAGGGTCGTGCTGATATGGGCAAGATAAGCGGATTGATAAAAGCGCGCTTTTAAAGTAGTAGAGGCCTTGCATGCAACGCCTCCTGCCGATAACAATGTTTAAATCAGCCGTTACAACGTAAAAAAATACCTCCCCCAATTTAGAATAGATAAGTCTAGTGTCAGAACTAAAAAATGATCGTTTCTTACGAGCTTTACTAAAAGAGCCAGTTGACAAAACACCCGTATGGATAATGCGCCAGGCTGGCCGTTATTTACCTGAGTATCGTGCCATTCGTGCTAAAGCCGGAAGCTTTATGGACTTGTGCGAAAACGCTGATCTCGCGTGTGAAGTAACACTACAACCTTTAGAGCGCTACAACCTTGACGCGGCTATTCTTTTTTCAGATATCCTTACCATTCCTGACGCCATGGGCTTAGGTCTTTATTTTTCCGAAGGTGAAGGCCCCAAGTTTAAAAACCCGATAACCACAGCGGCACAAGTTAAAGCCTTAGGCATCCCTGACCCTGAAGATGAATTGCGTTATGTTATGAATGCGGTACGTACCATTCGTCGGGAATTAGATGGCCGTGTACCACTTATTGGTTTTTCAGGAAGTCCGTGGACGTTATCAACCTATATGGTAGAAGGCGGCTCGAGTAAGGATTTCGCGAAAATAAAAGGTATGCTTTATAGCGACCCCGCTACTTTACACCTGCTTTTAGAGAAGCTAGCAGAAAGTGTAACGCAATACTTAAATGCACAAATCCGCGCTGGCGCACAAACTGTTATGATTTTTGATACTTGGGGTGGAAGCCTTACACCAGAAACATACCAAGCTTTCTCGCTTGATTATATGGCAAAAATTGTAGATGGCCTGGAACGCGAAGCCGATGGACGCAAAGTCCCCGTTGTTATGTTCACTAAAGGCGGTGCGCAATGGCTAGAGAAAATGGCTGATACAGGATGTGATGCTCTGGGACTAGATTGGACCATTAATATCAGAGAAGCACGCCAACGTGTTGGCGACAAAGTTGCTCTACAAGGGAATATGGATCCCTGTGTACTTTACTCAAACCCTGAGGCTATTCGAGCACAAGTTAAGCAAATTATTAGCGACTATGGCGAAGGTTCAGGACACGTCTTTAATCTGGGTCATGGTATTCATCAGCATATTGACCCGGAAAATGTAAAGGTTCTGGTTGATGCAGTGCATGAGTTTAGTACAAGTTAACTTTGAGCCAAAACATCTCACCACCTACATCTACAAAGCAGGCTGATGCGTATTGAATACACTGCCATAGAATTGCACATAGATTGCACTACTGCCTAGGAGCCTGCCCGAGAACAGTGAGCCTACTGCGGAAAAGCTGAATTTGGCTATATTTCCCCTCAATTTGCGTTAAATAGAATGACTATTCGCCTTAAATTGATGAAAAATCTAGCTCAAATCAGCTTTCCCTCGCTACGGCTCATGTTCTCGGACAAGCTCCTAGAGACTTTACATGCCAAGAATATTTACTGCTTTTGCGATTCATATTTTACTCTGCATTTTGCCGATTTCTCTGGCGTATTCAAACAGCTTAAAAAACCATTCCTCCCCTTACCTTGCCATGCATGGTGACGATCCTATTCACTGGATGGAATGGGGTGAAGCTGCCTTAGAAAAAGCCCGTAAAGAAAATAAACTGATCTTTGTTTCAGTGGGCTACTATGCTTGCCACTGGTGTCACGTCATGCACCGAGAGAGCTTTTTAAACACTGAAATTGCCCAAAAACTCAACAAGAATTATATTGCTATAAAAGTGGATCGAGAACTCAGCCCGGTACTTGATAAGCGTCTAATTGAGTTTGTTACCGCAACCTTAGGCCAGGCTGGCTGGCCGCTAAGTGTTTTTATTACTCCCGCTGGTGATCCCCTTGTCGGCGCCACCTATATTCCACAAAAATCCTTTTCCTCTGCATTAAGCAGCCTTGCTCAAAAATGGACAAAAGAAAGTGAGGTGTTGAGTGCAGATGCAAAGGCATTGAATCTTAAATTGAAAACTGCATTAACTGGGCAAGAAATGCGCGGCACACAAAAACACATCGCAGACAATAGCAGTGCTTTTATTGCAGACATGATGAGATCAGCAGACACCTTACAAGGAGGAATCGGGGAGCAGATGAAATTCCCCTCTTCCCCTCAACTACATGCGCTGTTTGAGCTGAATAAAAAAAACAAGCAGCCCGAAATTGATGAATTTATCCAATTAACACTCGATGCTATGGCACAAAAGGGCTTGCATGATGAGCTGGGAGGTGGCTTTTATCGTTACACAGTAGATCAAGGCTGGAATACCCCACACTACGAAAAAATGCTCTACAACAACGCCTTGCTGCCGCTGCTTTATTTTGATGCCGCTGACTATTATAAAAATGAGGATTATAGGCAAATAGCTTTGCAGACTCTTTATTTTTTAAAGGATGCTATGCAGGGCAAATCCGGTGCTTTTATTGCTAGCCTCTCAGCGGTAGATGACAAGAATGTAGAAGGGGGCTACTACCTCTGGACATATCAAGAACTCAAAAAGACACTCACTTCAGAGGAACTGCAACTAGCTACTCTCGCATGGGAGATAAAGCCAAGCTCTAATGAAATATTACCCATGATGCAAGTAACAGTGGCTGAGCTTGCTAAGAAAATGGATATTAGCGAAGCCAAAGTAGTGAGTCGGCTAGAACAGCTAAAATCCAAATTAAACAAACACCGCACCAAGACTCGAAAAATACCAAGAGATCATAAGTTACTTACTGCATGGAATGGTTTAACGCTAGCCGCCTTTGCAAAGGGCATCCATAGTGATAAAAGCCTGAAGCCACGTGGTCAGCAGTTAGCAAACTTTTTGATTTCAATGTGGAATGGCAAACATTTAAAGCGCTCTGCGGCTTCCAATAAAGTGGGCACACTCAATGACTATGCTGCCGCATCCTGGGGACTGCTTAGCTGGGCTCACGCAGCAGATAATGATCAATCCAGGCAAATGGGTATTAAGCTTGCGGATTATGCCTGGAAGCATTTTTATCATGAGGGTACGTGGTTAGAAGCACAGAATCAATTACTTCCAAAAGGCGTACAAACGACACATATTACAGATGAGCCTTACCCATCAGCAGAAACCCTATTGATTAGAGCCAGTTTCTTAGCTAACACCAAAGAGCTTAAAGCAAATGCCGCTAAAGCTCTCAGGTATTCCTCTAAATCCATAGAGTCTAACCCCTATAGCTACGCTTCATTAATCGCAACCGCAGTGAAATACAAAGACTATCAATGATCCTAAAATGGCCGTTAACTTGTTCTCGCCTGCATATTGTTTTATTGCTTAGGTAACTTCTTTTTGCATCAAACCACCTTATCACTATCCCCAGAGTTTTCCAGCACGAATACAAACTCATTGCATCCCAAGCCCATTTCGAACGTATTCAGTTCGCGGAGTTGAAAGCCTTTACCCAGAAAATAGTAAAAAACCTTTTCAGGTGATGCCACTTCAAAAGGAAGCCCGCCTACCCAGTCAACAACATCTCTCCACGGCGACATACCTCTTGTGCTCTCTGTTGCATAATGCTTCCATGTATGGAACGTCTTTCCTCTCAATAGATCACGCACCGTTGTTGGCCCCCAAAGCCTAATAAAAGCAGGCCATAAAACCAACCAACGTAATTTAGGCGGTAATTTATTGTATGCTTTTTTAACCTTCAACCAAGTACGACTGCGCCTTCCCTGATCATTATAGATCGCTATAAACAAGGTACCGCCTTCAACCACCAAATCAGACACATGCTCGAAAGCCAGCTCCATATTTCCTGTATGGTGCAGCACACCCCAAGAATAAACGACATCCCATTGCCCTAGTGACCCTAGAAATTCGTTATCCAGTACGGAACCACTTTCGATGATCCAATCCTCATCACGTGGAAAATACTGAGCCTTTAGTTGTCGCGTACAAGCTACTGACTCAGGATCATAATCAAACGAATGAACCTGCGCCCCAAGCCTACGGGCTGCCAGACTGAACAAACCACTTCCCGACCCAATATCTAAAAACCGTTTTCCTTCCAGATTATCAACCTTTAGCATCTCACATAACGACTTCTCAGCTTCGCGTATGCGATCATCATCGAGAATCATTAAAAAATGCGCCCAGTTCTTTCCAAAAGAAAAACGATTACCTGATTCAATTTCATGTGAATGAAGTATTTCCATGTTGACAACTCCTAAAGGTATTCAAACTAATTTAAGGCATACAAGCAAAAAGGGGACTTTGTTTGTAGGGGGGGGGGAGTGGAGAAAGAGCAAGCTCTTATTATTCACAAAATACTTTAATTGGGCAGCAATTAGGGGGGACTAAT
>CAZDMX010000030.1:0-10903 GCA_964506085.1 uncultured Thiothrix sp.
ATTCAGTGCTATAGGCATTCGCAGTAGTTTCAACTGCGTTTTTTAGGTTAAACCAAGGGAACCTTAGGAACGTGTATGAAACAACTCTTCCATGCAGGTTCCTAAGTTGGTTTATAAGCAGATAAAATACTATTAAAACAGTGTGTAAATAAACGGTGCAACTGCAGAACCCTGCGATAGCACAATTAAAGCGCCAAGTAGTAACATTAATATAATAATAGGGGCAAGCCAGAATTTCTTTCTAGCTTTCATAAAGCCCCAAAGATCAACAATTAAATCAAGCATTAGTAGGGTCTCTCTACGTGGTCTTTAGAAGGGGCTTCAGTTGTAATCCGATAAGATTTTTCATCCGAAAACTTATTAGGGATCAGTTCTTTGCCAAACAGCTTAAGCATCATTCCCATAGGGAAAAACACCAAGAAGAACAATATACCTAGAATGATTCGTGTGTTAATAAAGCCGACTACTCCACCAAATTTCATCCACACAATGTAAACAGGCTTTAAACTACTGGGGTGAAGTAACGCCCAAGTAACAAATACAGCGGCAACAATCCACGGCCATAAGGGGATAGCATAATTAAAAACCCACGGGAAAAACAATCCGAAAAGCAGGATGAAAGCAGCTCCCATAATCAAGCCGAACTTTCTTAGTTCTTCTTTAGAAGCGTCAGGTACTACGGGTATTATACTCATTTTATTTCTCTATTAGTTTTTTACTAATCCAGTGCAAACTCATCTTTCCATGACTCGTCGTCGTCTCTACTGGGTTGTTTTGTCTTGTCAAGAATGATGTTTTCCAATACTAAATAGTCCATCTCCGTTCGCATAAAACAACGGTAGGCATCTTCTGGAGTATTTACAATGGGTTCACCCCGTACGTTGAAGGAGGTGTTAATCAATACAGGACAACCGCTTTTCTTCTCGAAATTATCAATTAGATCATAGTAGCGCGGGTTCGTCTCAGGATGAATTGTTTGCACACGCGCTGAATAATCCACATGAGTAACAGCCGGAATTTGCGAACGTGGCACATTGAGTTTTTCTATACCAAACAGGGCCTGTTCTTCTTCGGACATAGCTACACGCTTGTCTTCTGCCACTGGAGCTACAATCAGCATATAAGGGCTTTTTCCCTCGTGCTGAAACCAGTCTGATACCGATTCATACTTTACCGAGGGTGCAAACGGTCTAAATGACTCACGATATTTAATCTTTAAATTCATGATGGATTGCATTTTGGGACTACGTGGATCACCAATGATGGATCGTCCACCTAACGCTCTTGGGCCAAACTCCATGCGCCCATTAAACCAACCCACTACTTTTTCTGAGTTAAGAATATCACCCAGCTCTGGCATTAGTTCTGCATCATCTAGTTCACGATAAGGAGCATCAACACTATCTAGGTAGCTCTTAATTTCTTCGTTCTTATACTGACGACCCAGAAAAGAGCCTTTCATAAAGTCATCTTCATTGTTAGCTTTACGGGGTTTATCTAGGTATTCATACCACACGGATAATGCAGCACCGAGTGCTCCACCTGCATCTCCTGCTGCTGGCTGAATCCAGATATCTTTAAAAGGCCCTTCTCGCTGTAAGCGCCCGTTGGAAACACAGTTTAGTGCCACACCGCCCGCTAGGCATAAATAATCCACACCGGTTTCTTTTTTGATGCCTTCTGCTATTTTTAATACGATGTCTTCGGTAACGAGCTGGATAGAGCGCGCTATATCCATTTCTTTTTGGGTTACTTCTGTTTCTGCTGTTCTCGCAGGGCCACCGAATAACTTGTCGAACTTCTTATTCGTCATCCGCAAGCCCGTTGCGTAACTGAAATAGCTCATATCGAGACGAAAAGAACCATCTTCCTTAACATCAATTAAGTTATCTAAGATTAGATCTACATATTTGGGCTCACCATAGGGAGCCAACCCCATTAGCTTATATTCACCTGAGTTGACCCTAAAGCCCGTGTAATAAGTAAATGCAGAGTAAAGCAGACCTAAAGAGTGTGGAAAGTTAATATCCCAAAGATTGGTTAGCTTGTTCCCCTCGCCTAGCCAAATGGAGCTAGTTGCCCATTCGCCAACACCATCAAGACAAAGCACGGCTGCTTTATCGTAAGGGGATGCAAAAAAGGCTGAGCTGGCGTGAGAGCGATGATGATCATTGAAAAGCAATGGCGGTATCTTTTTTTCATCGTCTCCTACAAACTTTGCCAGTTCTAGTTTAAGTGTGCGCTTAAGAAACAGTTTTTCCTTGAGCCAAACGGGAATAGCAACGATAAATGACCTGATGCCACTTGGCGCATAAGCGAGGTAGGTTTCTAATAAACGCTCAAACTTTATTAACGGCTTGTCATAGAAAATAACGTAATCAATATCACTCATGCTCAAGCCTGCTTCTTGCAAACAATACGCAACAGCTTCTCCAGGAAAACCGGGATCATGTTTTTTACGTGTAAAACGTTCTTCTTGTGCGGCTGCTACTATATCGCCATCACATACTAATGCTGCTGCACTATCGTGATAGTAAGCAGATATTCCAATAATATTCATATTTTATATTTTATATTGTGATATTTTTATGTACTTATATTTTTTAAAAGCTGAGGTTTGCCAAGCAACTCCTCCTGCCAATCTGGCTCAGTATCATACTGCTCACTCTCAACTATTTCAATTTTATCCTACTTTGGTGATTTGACGAAATGAAGTTACCAATCCTTCTTATCTTTTTGCTCCTGCTCAAATGATCTCAAATCGTTGCGTAGAATGACTCTGCGCCTGCTTGAAGCTTCTAAGTTTCGCTAAAGCTCAGCTAAGTTTTGAGATCATCCAGTCTGAAACAATTGTCCTACTTAAAATTGTCAAAGTCATCCCTTTCACGTTCCTAACTACACTTATTCGGATTTATTCATCTGCATAAGTGGTAGCATTGCTGTTTGCATACTTTTAAATAAATGCTTATTTTGCTTCTCTTCTTTGGCTAACAACCGCTTCATATGCTCCCTTTGTGTGGGCATAGCAAAACAGGCAGGACAACTCTCAAAGATAACGGGAAGTTTTTCAACTTTAGCAAGATCAACGGTTTGTTTTTCTCGAACATAAACCAGTGGTCTTATGACTCGCAAATCCCCCTCTTTTACCACGTAATGGGCTTTCATTGTTTTCAATCGTCCACCATGAAAAACCGACATTAAGAAACTTTCTGCCAGATCATCCAAGTGCTGCGCTAATGCTAATACAGTATAGCCTTGCTCTCTGGCAGTGCTATACATAATGCCTCGTTTCATACGTGCACAAAAAGCACAATAGGATTTATTATCCATATGCTTTTCGGCTAATTCTACAATAGGTTCACTGCGGTAATGGTACTCTATACCTAGTGACTTCATGTAGGGAATAAGCGGAGATGGATCGAAACTATCTGCCTGAGGGTCAACGGTTACAGCACCAATGGTAAATGTAATGGGGGCATGGCGCTGAAAATGCAGTAGCAAGTGTAGTAATGAAAGTGAATCTTTTCCACCTGATAAGCCAAGTAAGACCTTATCTCCATCACGAATCATCTTGAAATCAGCAAGCGCCTTACCGGTTTGACGCAGCAAAGGTTTTGGCAGTTTTATTAATTTTGTCATAAGCTTTATACTATATTTTCTGAAACACTGAGATTTCTTAATGAAGCAACTTTATCCCTCTCTTCATGCATACCGTCATTTTACCTTGCAGGTGGACGATATTCATGAATTATATATTGAGGAGTGTGGCAATCCTAATGGTGTTCCTATCGTATTTCTCCATGGTGGGCCAGGGGCTGGTTGTGAATCTTATCATCGTCGTTTTTTCGACCCTGATCAATACCGTATTATTTTATATGATCAACGTGGCTGCGGGCGCTCAACTCCCCATGCTGAGCTGGAAAATAATACAACGCCCTTATTGATTAGTGATATGGAACACATTCGTCAGCATCTTGACATTGATAAATGGGCTATTTTGGGAGGTTCGTGGGGGTCTACACTTGCTCTGGCCTATGCTGAAACACACCCAGAGCGGGTCAGCGGAATGGTTGTTCGTGGTATCTTCTTCAGTACTCACGAAGAAATTCAGTGGTTTTATCAACAAGGTACTAGCAAAATCTTTCCTGATTACTGGCAGGATTTTCTCGCTCCTATTCCTCGATCAGAACATGATGACTTACTAAAGGCTTATCATCAACGCCTCACCGGTAATGACGAAATTGCTCGTATTCGTGCTGCTAAAGCCTGGTCAAGGTGGGAAGGACGTACTGCCACCCTGCAACCCAGCAAATCAGTTATTGAGCACTTTACAGACCCTCATGCCGCATTGAGTATTGCCAGAATTGAAGCTCACTACTTTATCAATAATGGCTTTCTTGAGGATAATCAATTACTAGATAACGCAGGCCAGCTTGCCGCTATTCCTGGCTATATCATCCACGGGCGCTACGACATGATTTGTCCGTTAGAAAATGCCTTTCAACTGCATCAAGCCTGGCTAGGTGCTGAACTGATTGTTGTTGAAGGATCTGGCCATGCCGCTAGTGAAGAAGGTATAGCATCGGAACTTGTCAATGCTACCGATAAGCTACTTGAACACCTCTATACAACTGCATGATAGGGCTTATTCAACGGGTAGAATCAGCCTCTGTCTCGGTTAACAACGAAATCGTTGGGGAGATCAATAATGGGATTCTATTATTACTGGGTGTTGAAAAAGCAGATAATGAGGCAATAACTAAGCGCCTTGTTAACCGCATTATCAATTATCGTGTTTTTGAAGATACCGCAGGGAAAATGAACCTCTCCTTATTGTCAACGCAAGGAGATTTACTTATTGTTCCTCAGTTTACTCTGCCAGCAGATACCAGAAAAGGCACACGACCCAGCTTTACACCCGCTGCACCACCGAAACTTGGAGAGGATTTATACAACCAGTTCATTATCGAAGCACGCGAATATGTAGGACATGTTCAGACGGGTATATTTGCAGCAAACATGCAAGTTGCTCTTATTAATGATGGCCCAGCTACTTTTTGGTTAACAGCAAACTGATATCGTAAAGCTCTTTAACCCTTGACATTATGTATGTTTATCCTAAAAAGCGCATTAGTAGCTTACATGGACTTCTGTGATTCAACTGCGTTTTTTAGGTTTATCTGTACCCGCACCAGACATCGTTTTGTGCATTGATGAAATATCCTTACTGGTACTTCTAACTAACTTATCCAAACTAAGAATAACAAATTCAAGCAGATTCACTGCAACAAAGGGATGCTCTATAGTAATCCGTTTATACATAGGGCGATTGATCACCACCAGCTTTGCACCTTTCTTACTTGCACGTAAGTGTACTGTTCGCGGTAATTTATCAAAAAAGGACATTTCACCTACTAGGCCTCCCGCTCCCACTCTTCCTACTTCAATGTCTGTCGTCCCCTCTTTTTGTGATAGCCGAATTTCGCCTTCGATAACCAGAAAAAACTCATCACCCACATCTCCTATATCGGCAATAACACCCTTCGGTTCAATATCACGAACGCTGGTAAAGCGTAAGAAAGTATCTACTTCATCACGTGTTAAAGCCTGGCAGAATTCCCCACAAGCTAGCATCACATTTTCTGACATCTCGGCATTATTATTCATAATCACCCTTTCATTTGATCTGATATACTTAGACAGTAACGAGTATTTACTTCTAGGATTGTACAACTATTCTCCTGTTTGGAAATAGCTAACTTTAACCTAGAATTCTCAGTTGGACGGCTTATAGAGTGATCCTGGTAAGCTGTAGTGTCTGCACTCTAAGAGTGAAGATTGATATTGTCGCTTATTTTTCAGTTTATCAAACACTTAATGGTGGCTGGAAGCGCTCAACTGAGGATTCTAGGTTTAATTATTGAGAGAGATTTATAAATGAGTATTAGCAATGATGATGTTGTTAAAATAATCACCGACCATATTGCTGGGGCGGAAGCTACGGTTGAAGGGGATGGATACAAGTATCAGGCCACCATTATCAGTGATGCTTTTAAGAATTTAAATACCATGAAACGCCACCAACTTGTTTATGCAGCGCTTAACGATGTCATTACATCGGGTGATCTACACGCGCTCACTATAAAAGCTTATGCTCCTGATGAAGTGTAAGAAGATCAAAGGAGATAAATAATGAAAGCCTTAATGAAAACCTTAATAGCGCTGTTAATGGCAACCTCTATTTTTGCAACACAAACAGTGATAGCTGCACCAAAGGCCAAAAAAGAGACCATAATTGTTGAAGGCAAGCTAGGTACTATAAAAGAACAACGCGTAAAAAGCGTTCAATCTACCATCTCTTATATACCTGCCGGAAACGCAGCCAGTTATGACTTGATTGATATTTCCGATACGGGAGCTAGCGGTATATCTGAACATATTGAGTCAGAAGAACTGTCTATCCCAAGTTGGACTCTATTTAGTTGGTAACACTTTAGGTTATACACCATGGATGAAAGCTCACTACAAGCTAAAGGCTTATTACTGACTAAAGACTCTACGCTGGTAGATGCCCGTAACTTGCTTTGCCCAATGCCTGTCATCCGGGTACAAGAAGCAGTTGAAAGCTTAGCATCCGGAGCCGTCATAAAAGCTATTTGTACTGACCCTGGTGTGCTTCATGACATACCCGCATGGGTTAGAGTACATGGTCACACCTTAATTTCCGCACAGGAGGAGAACGACGAGTATGTTGTAATCGTCCAAGTTAATAAGCCGTAATGTCTCATTCCCATCATGCTTCTGCGTCTCATGCAGAATTGAATGATTCCGAAAGATCAAACTCTGGCCGTTACCAGCAAATAAAAAAAGTGACTCTGGTGGGTGCAGCAGTCAATCTCACTCTCGCTCTCACACAGCTATTGGGAGGAGTTTTCTCACAATCTCAAGCCCTCATTGCTGACGGCTTGCATACACTATCTGATTTGGCGAGTGACTTTGTGGTTCTCATTGCCGCTAAGCTAGCTAGCAAAGATGCCGACGAAGACCATCCCTATGGACATGGTCGCATAGAAACTGTTGCAACTATTGTCCTTGGTTTGTCATTATCCATAGTAGGCATCGGTATTGCACTAGACGCTGTGGGTCGACTCACCCATCCAGAGCTGCTACTAAACCCAAAACCTTGGGGACTAGTTTTCGCAGCACTCGCTATTATTAGCAAAGAATCCTTGTTCCATTACACAAAACATACCGCCAAGCGCATCCATTCACCCATGCTAATGGCCAATGCTTGGCATCACCGCACCGATGCCATTTCGTCCTTAGTGGTACTCATCGGAATTGCGGGTGCAGTCTTTCTACAAATAAAATGGCTTGATGCAGCTGCCGCTATTATCGTTGCTCTGATGATCCTGTATATGGGACTACAAATGATCAAAGACAGCATTATGGAACTTGTAGACACTGCGCTAGACCCAGAACAGGTGCATGAAATTAATGACTTTATAGAAAACATAGATGAAGTGAAGAGTGTACACATGCTACGCACCCGTAAAATGGGTGGTACAGCATTAGCCGATGTCCACATTCAAGTTAGCTCACACATTAGCGTCTCTGAAGGACATCATATTGCTGAGCGGGTAATGAATAATTTACAAGAAAAGTTCCCTATTTTGCAAGATATCACTGTACATGTTGATCCAGAAGATGATGAAACCGCAAGTCCGTGCGAACACCTTCCATCAAGACAGGAAGTTCTTGATGCAATACACCCATCACTCAGTGAGCTCGGTTTAAACAACAAAGACACCATTACCCTGCACTATCTTGATGGCAAAATCAGTCTGCTTATTTGTGCTAGTACTAGTTTACCTGATGAAAACATAGATAAAATTAAGCAAGCCTGTCATATAAACGCCTATATCGATAGCGTCTCTATTTACACAAAACAAAGCTAGTAAGCTAGCGCCCAGAAAACATACAAACCCCCTCACCTAATCAGATGCGGACTGCACGGATGCAGGAGGTGTTGTAAAAGTAGATTATGTAGATTGCGGTGACGACTGTATGGACACAGGAGGTAGAGTAACGCATGGAGCAGTACCGAGGAACGAACCCTCGTGACAAGCTTTGTTGGGGTTCCTACGTCACCCACAACCTACCATCATGGCTTTTGCGACAACCTCCTTAGAGGAGAGGGGACTTGTTTCTGGACAGCTAACTAATTTTAATGTAAGCGATGCACTTTTTAAGTGCATGATGTATAGTTTCGGTGCGATTACATATAGGCAACTAATCTCTTATTACTTAGATGTAGAAAAATCACATAAAAATCAATAGATTAATATATAGATTTGCCCTTACTCCAAATAGGCGCTTGTGGCATGATTATTGCTTTAGTTTACTATTCAATTAAAAAACCTTGGAAATTGCCCGCACAATCAAGCTTGGCATCCATATTAATTTAGCATCCAACAGAGGAAATGGAAATGAGTGGAAGTGAATCTCGCGCACAAGCGGTTTATCAAATCACCAACCGTGAACCAACGGTAGTAAAAAAACCTAAATCATTAGAAAAAACTTGGGCAACCGATGCCTTTACTTTAGTGAAAATGGAAGAAGCTTTATCTAAAAAAGCCTACAAAGCACTAAGTAAATCCGTTGAGACAGGTGCTGCATTAGATGCTGCCACTGCTGATGTGGTAGCTGCCGCTATGAAAGATTGGGCCATGTC
Organism: uncultured Thiothrix sp.; assembly: GCA_964506085.1. Lineage (GTDB taxonomy): Bacteria > Pseudomonadota > Gammaproteobacteria > Thiotrichales > Thiotrichaceae > HyVt-477. The sequence goes on from CAZDMX010000030.1 coordinate 8,735, forward strand.
TAAGGGTGCTAATTTTTTCTCACATATTTTCTACCCTATGACAGGTGCGTCAGCTGAGAAACATGACGGTTTCATCATTGCTGATGCAACCGGTAAAGCAATTACTGAGTTCACTGGCAGTCTTTTAATCAAAGGCGAGCCCGACGGCTCCTCTTTTCCTAATGGTAGCATTCGTGTCACTAATGCGGCTCGTGGATATACTGTATGGGATCCAACCAGCCCTGCTTACATTATGCACACAGACAATGGTGCTACACTTTGTATTCCCAGTATCTTTATTTCATGGACAGGCGAGTCACTAGACAAGAAAGTACCATTGTTACGCTCAAATGCCGCAATGAATGAAGCTGCGACCAAAGTTCTTAAGCTTATGGGCGAAAAAGATGTTGCCCCACTTAACTCTAGTTGTGGAGCTGAGCAAGAATACTTTCTGGTAGATGCTAACTTCGCTAACTTGCGTCCTGATCTACTATTAGCAGGTCGTACGCTATTCGGCGCACCTTCTGCGAAAGGTCAGGAATTCGATGATCATTATTTTGGTGCCATTTCTGAGCGTGTTCAAGTTTATATGCAAGAAATTGAAGATAGACTCTATCGCGTTGGCATCCCTGCTAAAACACGTCACAATGAAGTAGCACCCGGTCAATTTGAATTAGCGCCTTATTATGAAGCTGCTAATGTAGCTGCTGATCATCAGCAACTCACCATGACTATTCTTAGAAACACAGCGAAGAAGCATGGCTTCATTTGTTTGATGCATGAAAAGCCATTTGCTGGTATTAATGGTTCGGGCAAACACGTTAACTGGTCTGTTGGTAACTCGACACAAGGCAATTTGCTAGACCCGGGTAAAACTCCACACGACAACCTGAACTTCTTATTGTTCTGTGGTGCGGTTATTCGTGGTGTTCACTTATTTGGTCCACTACTTCGTGCGGTTATCGCATCTGCTGGTAACGACCATCGTCTTGGGGCTAACGAAGCGCCTCCTGCTATTCTTTCTGTCTATCTTGGCTCTCAAATCGAAGGCGTATTTGATCAAATCAGAGAAGGAAAGATCGATGGTAGTGATGAAGGCGGAATCATGGATTTGGGGCTTTCACAGATTCTTCCGTTTGCTAAAGATGCTGGAGACAGAAACCGTACTTCTCCTTTTGCTTTCACAGGTAATCGTTTTGAGTTCCGCGCGGTAGGTTCTGATCAATCAGTTTCGGGTCCATTGATTGCAATGAACACCATGCTTGCTGATTCACTAAACTGGATCGCAGATGAGCTTGAAACAGAGCTAGGTAATGGCACTGGTAACACAGCAGCTGTGGTTGTTGTTCTTAAGAAGCTAATGGAACAACACGGTAATGCGGTATTTGGTGGTGATGGCTATTCTGAAGAATGGCACAAAATGGCCGTTGAAGAACGCGGCTTGAAGAATATCCCGACAACAGCAGATGCACTACCTGCATTAAAAGATGATGACGTTATCAAACTATTTGAGAGCACAGGCGTGCTCTCTCCAAGAGAACTAGCCAGTCGCTTTGAAGTTTATGCAGAGCAATATATTTTAACTATTGAGGTAGAAGCCAAGCTAGTCATTGATATGGCTAAAACCATTATCTATCCTGCCGCTATGCGTTACTTATCTGACCTTGCTATGGCGAGTGCCAGCATGGCTGATATGAACATTGAACTAGATGATAGTACGGCGAAGATAGTAGCTAGTGAGTCCAATGCCATGATGGCAGCAGTCAACAAGCTTAGCGATGCTTTAGCCAAAGAAGATCATGGGTCTGAAGAAGAGCATATGCAATTCTGTGCTAATGATATCCGTAGCTTGATGGATGAAGTTCGCCTACATGCAGATACACTTGAAACAGAGGTTGCTGATGAGGTTTGGCCACTTCCCAAATATCAGGAAATGCTATTTATTAAGTAATATGTAAATTTATTACGTAATGAAATAGTTTGTTGCATTATTTTGTTGTATTAAAAGGCCGCTCAAATGAGCGGCCTTTTTTTAGCGAGTTACTTTTGTAAACATAGGAGGGGTTGTAAAAGTAGATTATGTAGTTGACGAAGGAACCCCAACGTACCATCACGGCTTTTGCGACACCCCTCTCCATAAACCTAAAAAACTCAGTTGAAACTACTGCGAATGTCTATAGCACTGAATCT
>CAZDMX010000031.1:0-10862 GCA_964506085.1 uncultured Thiothrix sp.
GGGGCTTAAGCGTAGCTATAGAATCGCCTGACCTGGAAACCAGGGTGGCTATACTGCGCAAGAAAGGCGAAGAAGCGGGTCTTCTGTTGCCAAATGATGTGGCCTTCTTTATTGCACAACGCTTTAAATCCAATATCCGGGATCTTGAAGGTGCACTGCGAAAACTCATCGCAACTGTTAATTTCAGGAATCAAACAGACATAAGCCTGGATTTTGTTCAGGATGCACTACGTGATCAGTTAGCTAGCCAAGACAAGATGGTAACGATCCCGAATATCAAAAAGACGGTGGCTGAATACTACAATATCAGAGTCGCTGATCTGGAATCAAAGAGTCGTGCAAGAGCGGTTACTCGTCCACGACAACTTGCCATGCATTTATCGAAGGAACTTACTCAGCATAGTCTCCCTGATATTGGTAAGTTTTTTGGTAACAGGGATCATACAACTGTTTTACATGCTTGCAAGACCATGCAAGGTCTGATAAAAAAAGACCTTAATATAGAAGAGGCCTTTAAGATATTGACGCGCTCTCTAACCATGTAGTATATAAAAAAGAGTCACTAAATTAATTATACAAAGGCACTGTAGATAACCTGTGGATCAATAAAGGATAAGTTACACATGCACAGTTATCCACAGTTAATACACAACAAACAGAATCAATACCCACAAGTTACAACTAAAAAAAACACCCTTATAGTATTGAAAAAAAAAGGAAATAAAGAAATACACACAGACTCAAGCAGCCCTTATTACTACTACTATATTATATAAAAAACCAATTATGAAACTAACCATCACCCGAGAATCATTACTCCCCATACTTGAACGAGCAACAGGAGTAGTAGAGCAAAAGACTACAACGGCTGTACTATCGAATGTGTTACTTTCAACCTCCCATAAAGGTTTACGTATAACAGGAACAGACCTCGATACGGAAATATCAGGTTATCTTGATAATACAGGCATTGAAGATTATGGCTCGACGACTGTATCTGCAAGAAAACTCATGGATATATGTAAGTCACTCCCACAAGACAGTATTATCAAGATAGCTCTTGATAATAAAAACAACCTAAATGTAAAAAGTTCACGGAGTGCTTTTCACTTAGCGACATTACCCGCTGATGACTTCCCTGTGCTTGATAATATTTCCTTCAGTACACAGATCACTCTAAAAGAGGAACAGTTCTTAAATCTAATTAATCAAACTAGTTATGCTATGGCTCAACATGATGTTCGTTATTATTTAAATGGCATGTTTCTTCAAACCAGCAGCAATGAAATAACTACTGTAGCTACAGATGGGCATCGATTAGCATGCTGTTCTATAAAAATGCAGCTTGCAAAAGGCAGTGACGAACTTAGTGTAATCATCCCTCGGAAAGGTATTAATGAGCTGTCTCGATTGTTAAATGCAGGCAGCAGTATTGATATCGAATTACAACTCAGTGATAACCATATCAGGCTGCAGAAGGATAATATCAGATTCACTTCAAAGCTTATTGATGGCAAATATCCAGACTATCAAGCGGCTATTCCACAAAACACATTACATACTATCGAACTAGATAGGTTGCAGATAAAGGACACTTTAAGTCGTGTAGCGATACTTTCGAATGAGAAATTTAGAGGGGTATTGTTAAAATTAACCAACGGGCTATTGACCATAAGATCTGATAATCCTGATCGAGAAACAGCAGAGGACTCCATAGATATCAACTATACGGGAGATGATTTTGAAGTCGGCTTCAATGTAAATTACTTATTGGATGCCATAAACAACCTTTCTGGCGAAACAGTCTCATTCTCGTTAAACACCGTTGAATCAAGCACGCTTATTCAGAGTTCTGGCAATCCAAATAGTATTAGTGTTGTTATGCCAGTAAGACTATAGCCCTTTTATGTGGCTGAAAAAACTCACGGTTTGTAACTGCCGTATTATTAAAGACAGCACAGTGGAGTTTAGCCCTGATTTAAATTACATCTATGGCAATAATGGATCAGGAAAGACAAGTTTATTAGAAGCTATTTCTATTCTTAGTTTAGGACGTTCGTTTCGCACCTCTCGTATTTCAGAAGTTATCAGTTATGGCGAAGACTCCGTACTATGTTCATCAATAGTGGAGAGTCAAGAATATGGCAACAAACATATAGGCATTGAAAAATCCTCATCAAGTACAAAGATACGTGTCAATAAACAGAACATCCAATCTCAAGCAGAATTAAGTAAAATATTGCCAGTCAGCATTATCCATCCATTATCTCATGAGCTGATAACAGGCGGTTCATCAAAGCGGCGTAGATTTATAGACTGGATTGCTTTCTATCAGTTCCCAGAATTCCACACCCTATGGAAGCGTTACCAAATGCTATTAAAGCAGCGTAATGCAGCGCTAAAAAGCTCAAAGCTTTCATATGCACTAGAGCACCTAACCTATGAGCTTGCGAGCCTACAAGCTCCAATACACCAGATAAGACTAGAAGCATTAGATAAATTTAAAAGTACAATCGCTACATATATTCCAGAAACACTCCTTAAACACACTGCTGCTCTATCTCTAAAAACCGGCCTGCCAAGTGGAATTAATCTAGATACTGAGAGCATTGTTTGTTATTACAATAGTAAACATGAGTATGAAAAAAAAATAGGAAGAACAATAGCTGGAGTACACAGCGCAGACCTTCAAATACTTCTCAATTCCAAACCTGCTGCATCCTCAGCATCTAGAGGACAATCGAAGATCATCTCTTTGTTGTTCCATATCGCACAAAACCTAACAATCACGCAGCACGGAATTATCGCTATAGATGACCTTTCTGCAGAAATTGATAATGAAAATTACAAACAACTGATCGAATTCATCCCATCACTTCAAAGACAAATTTTCATCAGCGCGACAGAACAGCCCTTACTTACCGGCGGCAATAAAAACCACACTGCTATGTTCCACGTGAAACATGGCGTAATAAAGAAACATCTGTCTTAATGTTTCACGTGGAACACTGACTAAGAGCACTATTTATATGTATAGCTGTATAGCTCTAATACGGTGTATAATCTACCACTATTAAACAATCCCAAATGGAAAAGTTATGTCAGAAAAGTACGATTCTTCCAACATTAAAGTTCTAAAAGGGCTGGAAGCCGTTCGAAAAAGACCTGGAATGTACATTGGAGACACTGATGATGGGACAGGGTTGCATCATATGGTGTTCGAAGTCGTGGATAACTCAATTGATGAGGCTTTAGCTGGGCACTGTACCAAAATAAAAGTGATTATCCATGATGATGAGTCAATTACAGTATCAGATGATGGACGTGGGATACCTGTTGATTATCATGAAGAGGAGGGAAAGTCCGCAGCTGAAGTGATAATGACAGTGCTACATGCAGGCGGGAAATTCGATGATAACTCTTATAAAGTCTCTGGTGGTTTACATGGTGTGGGTGTCTCGGTAGTTAATGCTTTATCGGATAAGTTAGAGTTAACTGTCAATCGGCATGGGAAAATACACTATCAAGAGTACAGTCTGGGTGATCCTGTTAGTGATATGAAGGAAGTAGGTGATACTACTGAGACAGGAACAAAAATAAGGTTTCACCCTAGCCCCGAAATATTTGCAATCACTGAATACCACTACGATATATTAGCGAAAAGGCTTAGGGAATTGTCGTTCTTGAATTCAGGTGTGAGAATAGAGTTATACGATGAGCGTGGCGAAGGGGAGAGTGCCGTATTTGAGTATGAAGGCGGGATTAGAGCTTTTGTTGAGCATCTCAATAGGAAAAAAGAAGCACTACATCCAACGGTTATTCATCTTGTAGGTGAGCGTGATGGAGTGGGTGTAGAGGTTGCCTTGCAATGGAATGATTCCTATCAGGAAAACGTCTATTGTTTTACCAATAACATACCTCAGCGAGATGGCGGTGCCCATTTAGCAGGATTTAGAGCAGCTCTAACTCGAACCTTAAATAAATATATAGAATCAGAAGGCCTAGCGAAAAAAGAAAAAGTCTCAGCAACGGGTGATGATTCCAGGGAAGGTTTGACGGCAGTACTTTCTGTAAAGGTTCCAGATCCGAAATTCTCATCACAAACGAAAGATAAGTTGGTTTCATCGGAAGTTAAGACGGTCGTTGAATCCGCAATGTCAGAGAAACTTAATGAGTTTCTCTTGGAAAACCCAGCAGAAGCTAAGATTGTAGCTAATAAAATGATAGAGGCAGCTAAGGCAAGGGAAGCTGCACGAAAAGCAAGAGAAATGACTCGACGCAAAGGAGTACTAGATATAGCTGGGCTCCCCGGTAAGTTAGCTGATTGCCAGGAAAAAGACCCCGCACTTTCAGAAATATATCTGGTGGAGGGTGATTCAGCGGGAGGCTCTGCAAAACAAGGGCGTGATCGTAGAACCCAAGCTATATTACCTTTAAAAGGTAAAATATTAAATGTAGAGAAAGCACGCTTCGATAAGATGCTTGCATCAGCCGAAGTAGGCACACTGATAACAGCATTAGGTTGTGGAATTGGCCGTGATGATTATGACCCTGATAAACTACGCTACCATCGTATTATTATTATGACGGATGCGGATGTCGATGGTTCTCATATCCGAGCGTTGTTGTTAACCTTCTTTTATCGTCAGATGCCAGAGCTAGTACAAAGAGGACATATTTATATTGCCCAGCCTCCTTTGTACAAAGTAAAGAAAGGTAAGCAGGAAAAATATGTAAAAGATGATGCTGAACTAGATGCTTATATTCTTGAACTAGCTATGCAAGGTGCAATACTGAATATATCTGATAAGGATGGAACTATTCAAGACGAAGCACTCTATACCCTGATCAAACAATACATGGCAGTGAATAAAATCATAGCAAGGATATCTCGTCTGTTCGATGCTGAAATATTAGAAGGAATGTTATTTGAACCTGTCGGCAATATTACTATAAGCGAAGGAAAAACTATCGATGCAAATCAAGCAATGCAATGGCTTGAGAAGGTGAATAATAAGCTTAATGAAAAGTACAATGGTACAAGAACTTATAATTCTGAACTCATTGAAGAAGGCGAAGAGTGGCAGCTTAGGGTCGTAAAACACATGCATGGTGTTGATAATTGTATTGTTTTTAATAAAGCGTTCTTTGCGAGCAGTGAATTGAGGCATATTGTAGAAATGAATCAACAGTTAGAGGGTCTTATACAAGATGATTCAAGTATTCAGCGAGGTGAGAAGCTTCAGCCTGTGAAGGATTTTAATGAGGCTGTAAAATGGCTAATGAAGGATGCACAGCGAGGAATGAATATTCAGCGCTATAAAGGTCTAGGTGAAATGAATCCTGAGCAACTATGGGAGACAACAATGGATCCTGCCACACGACGCATGATGCTAGTCACCGATGAAGACCAGGTAAGTGCTGATGAGACATTTACAACACTAATGGGTGATCAGGTAGAACCTAGAAGAGAGTTTATTGAGTCCAATGCACTACGTGTTGAAAATCTTGATGTATAAGGGATACAAAGAACATAAATGAACAACCCTCTTTTTGAAATAGAATCACTAAACAGCTTACCCGCATTTAGTAAGATAAAACCTTCACATATAAAAAAAGCACTGACTCAGGTTATTACTGAGAATAACCAAGCGATTAATGAGCTTTGTCAAATCTGTAGTAGCTCACAAGGCTCAGCAGCTAATAGCAAAATGGTAATTACTGCTATGGAGGAATTGGACAATAGGCTATCTAGAATATGGTCTCCCGTTAGTCATTTAAATGCCGTGATGAATAGCGATGAATTAAGAGCTGTTTACACTGACTGCTTGGCAGTACTCAGTGATTACCATACAGAAATGGGTCAGCACAAAGAGCTATATCAGTTAATTAAAAACATAGCAAAGACCGATGATGGAAGCGATCCATCAATGAGTATGGTGCTATCAAACCTGCTCAAAAACTTTGAATTAACAGGTATCTCCCTGAGTGAAAGCAAACAAGCCAAGTTTAAAGAATTGAGTCGAAAACTGTCAGAATTAAGTTCCCGTTTTTCAGACAATGTATTAGATGCGACTAATGCATGGACAAAAGAGATTAGTCAAGAAGATGCACTAGAAGGCTTACCGGAAAGTGCATTAGAGATGGCAAAGTCACTAGCAATGCAACGTGAGAAGCAAGGTTGGTTGCTCACACTAGACTTCCCTATGTTCAATGCGGTAATAACCTATGCAGATGATCGAGAATTAAGAGAGGAAGTATATAAAGCATTTTTTACAAGAGCTTCGGACCAAGCAGATGATACTACGTTAGATAATAGCAAAACGATGGAAGAGACGATTAAGGTACGTACCGAAATAGCTCGTCTATTAGGCTTCGATAGTTTTGCAGAACAGTCGTTATCTAAGAAAATGGCTGATAGTGCAGAACAGGTTATTACCTTCCTATCGGATCTTCTGAAAAAATCTAAACCACAGGCCGAAAAAGAAATGCAGGCTTTGCAAGCTTTTGCAAAAGAAGAACTAGCTATTGAAAGTCCACAAGCGTGGGACATGGCTTATATTCGTGAGAAACTACAACAGCAAGAGCTAGACTATTCAGAAGAAGATATTAAACCCTGGTTTTCTGTAGAGAATGTATTAGCAGGCTTATTTAAGTTAATTGAACAACTGTATCAGTGTCGCATAGCAATAAAAACGGGTGTGGATGTGTGGCACAAGGATGTCCGTTTCTATGAGATCTACGATACAAACAATCATCATATAGCCAGCTTTTATCTAGACTTGTTTTCACGACAACATAAACGTGGTGGTGCCTGGATGGGATCGTTCTGTGGGCGCTATATACAAAAAAATAAAAAAAATCAGAGCGATGAAATACAAATACCCGTTGCCTATTTAACCTGTAACTCAAGTACTCCCAGTGAAAACAAACCTGCTTTATTTACTCACCGTGAAATAATTACTTTGTTTCATGAATTTGGTCACGGCCTGCATCACATGTTAACAAGTGTAGATTATCTTGATGTATCAGGTATTAGTGGTGTGGAATGGGATGCGGTTGAACTACCTAGTCAGTTTATGGAAAATTGGTGCTGGCAACGTGAATCACTGGATTTATTTGCTAAACATTATGAAACGGGTCAACTTATACCCGATGATCTATTCAATAAAATGCTGAAAACAAGACATTATTATAGTGCTCTTGATATGTTACGACAGCTTGAGTTTTCGCTCTTTGATATGCGTCTACATATGCAAAGCAATATAAAAAAATATAGTGAAATATCTACTATATTGGATGAGGTACGAGAACAAACCTCCATTTTACCTATCCCTGCATTTAACCGTTTCCAAAATTCTTTTTCACATATTTTTGCAGGTGGGTATGCAGCGGGATATTACAGCTACAAATGGGCCGAAGTATTATCAGCTGACGTCTTTAGTAAATTTGAAGAAACAGGATTGTTTAACCAAAAAACGGCTAAATCTTTTTTACATGAAATATTAGAGATGGGTGGTTCAAGACCTGCAAAAGATTCGTTTCATGCTTTTATGGGTAGGGAACCTGATATCAGAGCTTTATTAAGGCATTCAGGAATACATTTTAGTACGTGATTTATGTTATATAGAACAAAAGCATTGCTAGCTGTTTGCCTCCTTTCAGTGCTAACTTCAAGTTACTCTAAGGAAGGTAACACTCCCGATAGAAAAAAAATTCAGCAAGATATTCGAAAATTGGATAGAGGGCTGGAACGAGAGGAAAAAAAAGCAGTTGCTCTGCATGGAGAGGTGACAACATTAGAAAAAAAATTAGGTGCACAGACTCGAAAAATATACACGTTGGATAGGAAGATAAAAAAACTGGGTAGTCGTCTGCAGAAGACTACAACAGAAAAAATAAAGATTGAAGAAGAATTAAAAATACAAAAAAAAGGCTTATCACAACAGATGCTAGCTCTATACAGTGCAGGCGAACAATCACACTTACGACTGTTGTTAAAGCAAGACGATCCATCGGATATAGGCAGAAGCATAAAATATTTCGAGTATCTTAATAAAAGTCGAATAAAAAAAATAAAACTTATAAATGAAAATCTACGGAAACTAGGCAAGCTTGAAACAAGCATAGTGAAGGATAATAAAGATCTGCAACAATTGAGAACAGATCTGTCAATAGAACAAAAAGAAAGTAAAAGAACCTTAAAACGACGTTCCTCTGCCTATAAAAAGATCAATAAAAAAGTAAGCTCCAAGAAGCGTCAGTTAAGACAATTGAGAAAGAAAGAAGAAAAATTACAGAATAAGATCAATAATTTAATATCACGAACACAGCCCACAAAAACCATTAAAAAACCAGTACAATTAAACACAAATAAAAAAGGTTCTAAAGAGAAGAGTGGAAAAGAAGTAGGTTATGGAGACCGGTTTGTTGCCAACCGTAAGTTTTCAACACTACGTGGGAAATTATCATGGCCAGTGCGCGGCCGTATTCTGCATTCTTATGGAAAAAGAAGAAACGAAAAGCAACGCTGGAAGGGTGTTGTAATATCTGCACCAGGTGGAAGAAAGGTTCATGCCGTTGCAAGAGGTAAGGTAGAGTTCTCTGGCTGGTTTAATGGCTATGGTTATTTAGTTATTATCCGTCATGATAATAACTATCGGAGTTTGTATGGCTACAATAGGGCTGTTTATGTGAAAACAGGACAAGTAGTAAAGGGCGGCACAACAATTGCAGCAGTCGGTAATTCAGGCGGGCAACAACGCAATGCTCTTTATTTTGAAATTCGAAAAGGCACGCTTCCACGTAATCCTGCAAAATGGTGTCGTTAAAACAATGATGAGAATACGTTAAAGGTATCAATAATAATGAATAAAGCTAAAAAATTAATTTGTAAAGCATCAAACAAGATTGCTACAGCAAGTTTATTGATGGGCATTTTATTAAGCCTGAGTTCGAACGTATTAGCACTAAAGCCTAGTGATAAACCCGCTTTTAGTAAATTACCTGTTGCAGAGTTGCAAAGGTTTTCCGAAGTGATGTCACGAATCAAGCGAGACTATGTAGAAGAAGTGGATGATGAAAAGCTTATTAATGATGCTATCAAAGGCATGTTAACGGGACTTGATCCACATTCTGCTTATCTTAATGCAGAGGATTTTAAGGAATTACAAGTTGATACTAGTGGTAAATTTGGTGGGTTAGGTATTGAAGTGGGCATGGAAAATGGCTTTGTGAAAATCATTTCACCTATGGATGATACCCCTGCTGAACGTGCTGGAGTAAAGGCTGGTGATTTAATCATTCGTCTTGATGATCAACATGTAAAAGGAAAAACATTAAGTGATGCGGTGAAAATCATGCGTGGCAAGGTAGGTGAAGCTATTATATTAACCATCGTAAGGGAAGGCATAAATAAGCCACTTAAAATAAAAATAATACGAGATATTATTAAAATTAAAAGCGTGAAATATAGGCTACTAGAGTCAGGTTATGGATATTTACGTATTGTTTCTTTTCAGTCCAATACAACAGATGCAGCGAAGATAGCCATTCATAAATTAAAGAAAGAGAATAAGGGTGATATTAAAGGTCTGGTTGTAGATTTAAGAAATAATCCAGGTGGTGTGTTAAGTGCTGCGGTTGGAGTGTCCGATCTTTTTTTAAAAGAAGGAAAGATTGTTTATACAGATGGTCGTGTTGCAGATTCAAAAATGACCGAAGAAGCAAGTAACTATGATGTAATCGATGGTGTACCCATCGTGGTATTGGTAAACCAAGGGTCTGCTTCAGCCTCAGAAATCGTCGCAGGTGCATTACAAGATAATAAACGTGCATTGATATTAGGTGAAAAAACCTTTGGTAAAGGTTCAGTACAAACAGTATTACCATTGGATGCAACCACTGCTGTTAAATTAACAACAGCACGATACTACACACCGTCTGGTCGATCTATTCAGGCTAAAGGCATTGAACCAGACATTGTTGTAAAACCAAGAAAGTTTGTAGCAGATGATGAAGCGGATAATTCAGATTTCGAACCTTTAACAGAAGCAGGTTTAAGTGGTCATTTAAGTAATCCTGATGCTAGTGCTGAGACTAATGATAAAAAGTCGAAAACACAGAAAAGCAAGAAGGCTGATGAAGATAGCGGGAATAAAGATAATAAAGATGCAGATAAAAAAGTAAAAGATATACTAAAATCAGATTATCAACTGTTTGAAGCGCTAAATATTCTTAAAGGAATGGATCTGTTTTACGGTAAGAAATGAGTAAACGAATATTAATACCACTAGCTGAAGGATGTGAGGAACTGGAAGCAGTTACCTTGATTGACCTATTTCGCCGAGCTAATTTAGAAGTTACTACGGCAAGTTTGAGTAACGATACACTCGTTAACTGTTCACACGGTACGAAACTTGTTGCTGATACTAATTTACAATCCATTATTGATGATAAAACAACGAAGAGTAGTTTTGATCTAATAGTTCTACCCGGAGGCTTACCGGGTGCTGACCATTTGAATGATGATCAGCGTATTCATCAATTATTAGCTGATACACATCAACAAGGTAATTATGTAGCTGCAATCTGTGCTGCGCCAAGAGTGTTATTGAACAATGATCAACTTGCGGTTAAAACACTAACATCGTATCCAGGTGCTCTGGATCATTTAGATACATCTAAAGTAGAACTGCTTAACGATAATGTGGTTATTGATGGTAAAATTATAACTTCTAAAGGGCCGGGGACTGCGATGGACTTCGCGTTGAAACTTATCGAAATCCTATTAGGTGAAAAGGTAAGAAAAGAAGTGGAGAAACCTTTACATAGACCAACTAATTAAACCTAAACAAATGTAT
>CAZDMX010000032.1:0-10541 GCA_964506085.1 uncultured Thiothrix sp.
AGATCAATTATCTGATCCACCTTGTCGGCAAGTGTCGTATGTTGCTCACCTAAACGAGCCATTATTTCTTCCGTAGAGTCTACCTTGGGTGTGCTATAGGTTATCGGCGCTCGTTGATCTTTTCCAAACCCTTTAACCTAAAAAACTCAGTTGAAACGTAGCGAGAATGACTAGAGTGCTGAAGATAAAGAGAATTTCTGGAAAATTTTGGCTTTATTCGTAGTCATTCTACGGGTGAAGTCAGAATTTTCCAGAAAACCTTTAGATTCAGTGGTCTAGGAGCTTGTCCGAGAACATGAGCCGTAGCGAGGGAAAGCTGATTTGAGCTAGATTTTTCATCAATTTAAGGCGAATAGTCATTCTATTTAACGCAAATTGAGGGAAAATATAGTCAAATTCAGCTTTTCCGCAGTAGGCTCACTGTTCTCGGACAAGCTCCTAGGCATTCGCAGTAGTTTCAACTGCGTTTTTTAGGTTTAAGAGCGGGGCGTTCCACGTAGGTCACCCGATGTAAAACACGCCAGGTTTTGTTTGCTTTATCTCTGTTAACACCCCTCAACGCTCGTGCTTCTTCATCATTACTGGCTAACCACTCTGGATCTACAACGTAGTCGAAAAAGTCATTGAAGTGGCTGGTGTTGCCTTCCAGAAAGTAGCTGGAAAAACGATAACGATCTACTTTCTCGCCAGGGTTTAGAGGTCTATCCAAATGATCTGTAACACCATGATATTCCATACCACCCAGATCAACGTCCAGTGTGACTTCTTTACTCCTGTCTTCAGATTTTGACATCGTTAACTCAACGCCCACATTAGCTTCAATGCCAAGCTCTACAGCAAGACCTAGTTTGAATTCTAGATCAAAGTTAATGCCACCGGTAAAGCTAAAACTGCCACCGATAGAATGGGTAATACTATTGGCAAAAGATTGGTTTTCTACATGCAAGCCACCATCAGCATCCCACACATAAGAGTTCACGATGTTGCGCTTTCCTGCTTTTATTTGTAGAGACTCCATCTTCTTTTTCCAAGAGAACATACCCGTGGATTCAAGCCCTGATTCAGCCATACCGCGATATTTATCAACCGATTTTTTGGCTTCTTTCTGGGTGTCTCCTGCTCTATCTGCACCGGCATCTGCCTCTGCCTCGAAAGCTCCTTCGCTATCATCCATTCCTCCATCATCATTTGATCCGCCGAGTGAAATACTCGATGTGGTAGAAGTGTCACCAATTTCACTATCCAGTGATGTTTCATCGACTAATCGCGCGTTAAAGTTCTGGAAATAGGCTTCACTTTCCTTGTCCATTTTTTCAATCAGGTTTGATAATGACAACGCCTGATCCAGTTTCATATAACTGGCGGGATATTTAGAACCGTATTGCGCTCGCATTTCTGGTACATGTCCATAGAAACGATCATCCGCTGCACGGGTTCCCACTTGCCCATCAAGACTGCCATTCATTGTGTAGGCAGGGTTGATCATAAAGGTAATGGTATTGACTTGAGGGGGAATATCTTTGACGGGCTGAATCTTGTAACTGACCATTTTCCGTGAGCGTTTTAGACGCACAATAAACACATCTGCCATGCTGGAAATAACCAGTGCGTAGCCAATATTCTTCGGTATGAATCGTTTACCCAAGTGTTCAAATTCAGCTTCTTCCTCTTGATAGCCTCGCAAACTTAGCGTATCTGAAAGGTTTAAAGCAGATGAGGTAGTAATGGTAGTTGCATCCTGCGCGCCATACTGGAAGTTAGCTTTGACTCCAAATAAGCTCTCGAATTTCATATTTTTCAGAATGACAGCCTGAGCACCGATACCTACAGCCGTTCCTACTGTGGCTTCTGCTTCGGCACCAATTTTGGCATCCAGATCAAGCTCGGTGAAAATATTCTGTGTTCGCTCCCATGAGTATTCAACATTGTTGGAAACACTTAACTCCACGGAAGTCGCATCACAGTAATCATCCTCTTCCGTCAGGTTTTCACTGGGTACAGGAGGCGCACCTTCAATATATCCCAGTAAGGTAGGAGCAAACTGCCCGTTACCTACCCAGAGATATTCCAACAACTCAATACGTTTATCACTCAGTAGTTGTAGCTTATCGACCATAGGTAGCGTCATAAAACGCCACATCATGGCGGTTTGTTTTTTGGTTTCGGGGTCAAAAGCTACGGTAGGATATTCATTGACTACGACAGCATCCGCTCCTATTGGCAACGTATTGGTATAAGACACTTGCATAGTGTGCGTATCCGTTTTTACAGTTTGCCCATCATTATTGAGTACTGTACCGTCGTCGGTCTTAATACTAACCATATTGAGTACTGTACCGTCATCGGTATTAATACTATCCAGAGGGCAGTAAAGCATCAGACCTTTCTCACTGCCCGTTAGCCGACGATGTCGATCAGCGATGATTTCAGGTTGCTGACGGTGGTAGTTCCAAACGCGAAGGTCGGCTATTTGACCTTCAAAGTTTTCTGTTTCATGTCTATTCCAGTCACCTTCACGGACTGTGTTTTTACGCCCCAAGGTAATGGAATGATTGCCCGATAATTCACCAATGCTTAGGTCGCTGACCTGCTGTGTATCATCAAATACTACAGAAATTGATTCGGTGGTAATCTGCAAGGATAGGTGATGCCAACTATTATCTGTAAAAAATCCATCTATATTTAAAGCATAATCATGTGAGGTTATGTTGTCTATCACAATAGACAACCGCTGGTCACTTCTTACCTCAACTGACAGTTCCACCTCTTTGCCCGCTATTTTCATTCGAATAAGCTGATAGTCTTTACGGGGTGCATTATCAGCTCTACTCCTATCCTTACCCTTATTGCATTTAAACCAGAATTCAACGGAGAATGTGTTATCTAACAGGATCTCTTTTGGAAAGGTAATCTTGTCGGATATACCATCAAAAGACACAGCGTTATCCCCAGGATGTCCGATGGGAGCGGTCGAAGGAACCCAGCGAGTTCCTAGTGCTTTGGCATCAATATCTTTTTCCAGTGAATAGAAGGCGGCATGATTTCTAATCACCTCGCCCTTGCCTTCGCTGAGTGGATAGTAGGCAACCAAACCGGGTTCATTGCCGCTTAAATAAGAACGGCTATTGATTTCAATTTCTTCGGGTTCTAGTGCTACATCCCAAAACCGGACTTCTGCCATTTGAGATTTAAAGGGGCTTTTGCCACGGAGAGAATCATTGCCTATATAAATAAGAGAGTTATTATTGACACATGCGTGTTGCTTGTTTTCGTCAGACTCATTTTCTGTAGTACCATTATCTACCTCATCGGTATTAGTGGATGTTTCCTCTGTTTCCTCTCTTATCACCCTTACTACTTCCCTTATTTCTTCCCTTCGTGCTGCCTTTTCTTTCTTTGCTTTCTTTGCTCTCTTTGCTTCCCTTATTGCTTCGTTTGCTTCTTGTTGAGTAGACAACCAAAGAGTCTGGGTATCATCACCGACACGTTGACCATCTATATAAAAAGTGGTGGTACCTTTGGTGATATCTCCCGTTCCAACCACAGCCATATGATGCCAGCCTTGTGATAAAGTAGTCATATCAAAACCACTTCCTACCCAATAGTCATCAAAGGGATTGGTAAGAGTATCGGGAATAGCTTCTTGCTGAATGAGCGTGCCAAGTTCCATAGCAATTTGAGGTGGATTTTCATCAGAATCTGCTTGATGTTCCCTAACGCAAACTTTTGATCCCGGGAAAAAGCTGGGATTAACGTGCACACCCTGTTCTGAAATTTCTTCATAGCAAGACAGAAAATAGTGATAACGATCATAAATGCTCCTCCACAATAGTGCCTCATGAGGTGCAAGTGTTGTGAACCAGAATTCGACCGTCCAGTCTTCGCCTAAATCCACAGGATTATTCAAAGTGATGGAGGCGTTATTGTCCCTCATATCCACGCAACTTCGCACCGTTTCCGGTATCCACTGCTCAAAGGTCATATTGTGCGAGTCAGCCGTAGCATCAAAGTTGGTTTGCCGCATACGTCCTTGTGTATCAAAATAACTCAGAATTAGATTACCTTCACAGCTTTCCATCATATTGAGGCGACTGGCTGGTTGCACAAAATCAAGATATGCAGCTCTGGTGACAAGACCATTATCTGTGGTATGAATCTCTGGTATTTCTTCGGGGTTTTGTTGTTCTACCACTTCTAAATTGAACCTATTGATAATTTCGTTGATTTTCAATTCAACTGCTTCAAGTTCACTGTCGGTCACGCGTAGAAACCTTTTCCACAGGTCTCTCTTTTCCAGTGTTTCCATTTCAAAGCGAAAATCTTTAAGGCGGGTTTTGTAATATTCGATTGCTTCCTTACCACTTGGGCTGAGCGTTCTGGGGATGCCGGGTTCGATTGTCCAGGTTGTGTATTCACTTGGGTTTCCAAATGGACGTATTTTGGTTGTGACTTGAACGCCATCTGCATTCAGATAGGCATAATCAAAAAATTTGATTTTAGTGTCTACTTTTGCATTGCCAATATCACTTCCGATCTCTAGTCTGGCTGCATACTGGGTTCCTACTTGATGTGGGAATACTTCTGCATAGCGCAGATAGTAGGGTCGATTGATGTTACTTCCATAGCCATAACGATAGATGAAATAGTGGTTCTGCCTAAGTCCATATTTTTTGAGCTCCCACCAGTAAAATTTCCCCCCATCTCTTGCCATGGTTTCATCAATCATGGGAGTCAGGAAAACATCTCCTTGCAAAGCATCAGGAGGAGTTATAAATCGTTTGATACCCATGAAGCCTTTAGCGTAGATTTTACAGTATAAATTAAGGGGGTTACGTTCCTCTTTTTCGAGCCTTTTTTTAGCTCCGACAATATGATCCTTCAAGGCATTAATCCGCACTCTTATGTTATTATCGTTTTCGTCAAATTGCCGTACGGTATGCAGACGTTTTTCGAGTTCGATTTTTTCTTCACGTAATTGTCGTCTTTGCTGTTCCAATGAGGGTAAGTCCGCTAAATCCACCCCAGAGTCTGCCAATGTTTTAAGGTCTGAAAGAGTATCCACATAAGGAGCAAGCGAGCTAGCATCAGCCGTCAACTGGAGTTTATGCTTGCGAATCTCCATGTGTTCCCAACTATCTTCATCGCCTTGTAGATCGCTGATTTCAAATAGCCGCATAACGCTGATCGTGTCGGGGGTTATAAATTGGCATGTTGCGCTATACCAACCCTCATTATCATTTAGCGGGGTGATGTCTTCTGGCGGGGTGATGTTTTCTGAAGTAATATCAAAACCGTCGTAGATGCGTTCCTCGGAACTGCGATTTGTTTTCCCCCACAACAAAAACTTAAACGCTTTTTTGCCATCAATGTTATTGGGGTCAACAGCGTCACCCTGTTTATCAAGCAGACGAAATTCAAAACTTTCTGTGTATTGTGCGCTTTGGCTAACTGCCAGCATGTCGGCATTACTAAAAAACGCTACTGGCTTATCAAGTACATAACGATTAAGTGTGCGTTCGCTGTAATAAGGATCGCCATAAACTTGCCCATTGAGCTTATTAATCGAAAAATCAACCACACTTTCATCAATAATCCCGCCCATAGGATAATAAACAGCAAGGTCGCTTTCTGTACCGCGTAGCTCAAGATGCAGGGTGTCACGCACCGTTTGTGTATTGAGTGCTTTATCCCATATTTGCACATTAGATAGCTTGCCTCTGAAGTTACGCATTCCATGTCCGCTATAAGATTTCCCACCTAACCAATAAAATTCTTCCCACTTTGGAGATTGAATAATAGGTGAGGTAATCGTCTCAAGTGCTTGCGATCCATCGGCTTCAATGCGCCTGGTCGTAGATAGGTTCAACTCATGTGAGGTGTTACTTTTAAACGTGATGGTGCTACGATCAAACCCGTCACTAGCGAACTGATTCATATTATTCTCTTTACCAAAGCTCCAATAGCCGTGTAGATGTGCTTCTCTACCTGAAAGACGCTGTGTTCGAGCATTAGATTCTATTTCGCGTGCGGTCAGTGCTTTTTTCCAGACACGAACTTCATCTACCGCCCCTATGAAATAAGATTGATCAAACAAGTCAAGACCCGCATAGGCAATGCTAAATGTTTTTCTAAATTGATCTTCGTCCTTATCAATAGTGGGAGCGTGCTGTGTTTTAACTTCTTTCCCGTCAATAAACAGTGAGAGTTTGTTATATCGATGACTCATCGTCACCGCAACATGATGCCATTCATCATCTTTCACGCTTTGTTCGGATTGAATGATGATTTCATTACCCATTGAAAAAGCTAAATAACCCATGTCGTCGTCAACCAGCAGAGTGAGCACATGTTTATCTGCTCGGAAACCTGTTTTAGCAAGGATCGGGCCACCCACAGTAGTTTTTATCCAGGACTCAAAACTAAAGTCTGTCTGACTGACATCGAACATATACCCTTCACGTTTCCAATAGGTACTGAGATAGTCCTGACCTTGTCCCTTCAATACCAGCGCAGTACTCGTATTAGGCGATGGCTTTGCATCTAGCGTTTGCTCTGCCACCCTTTTTCCATCACGCATCAAATAAACAGTGGTTTGTTTTGTCTGACTATCGTAATCGTAGGCAGCAGCGAAATGTATCCATTCACTTTTCAAGAGTGTCGGATCAACAAGGCTGATTCGCTGTTGCTGGGAGCTTTCATTATTTAACAGGCTGAGGGTTGCTATCATTTGCCCATCGTTGATAGAAAGATTAAGTAAATCAGCAGGGCTGGAGGCCACTAATTGTTTACCCTCGCTAAGGTCTTCGGGGTAGACCCATGTTGAGATGGTACGACCTGTGTACTGCGAGGTAGTGGGGTTTTTTAGTGGTAGAATAGGTGTTTTTACGGCATCGCCATCGGCATCAAAATGTATCCCTCTACGTTGTTTTGATTTCAACCGTACATTAACAACCTGACTGTCTCGCCATTTCATATTGATTGAAAAAGAATCGCGTTTGACATGTTGTACAGCAAAGCTGCCTTCTACTTCGGTATCCCCTTCTAGCTGTAGCTCATCACCTTTTTTCAAACCGTGTTTAGGTGAGGTAATACGAATACGATTGTCACCCATTTTTCTGAAGGCTGTGATCATGCCATCAAACAATAACGAGCTTTGAGGGTCAAGCTGTTGCTCCCACGTACCGAGGCTTTTTCTTGCTTCTCCGGTTTCTATCACAACGGTATTCGTAGTTGCGCGGACTACTTGATGCAAACCTTGAAAATCTTCAGTACGGGATATTTCTACTTTATCGCCTTTTATGGGCAATGCTTCCGCATCCGTTTCAATCCACACGGCATCATCTTTTTTTCCTTTGTTGATCGCATCAATCAAACCTTCGGCTTTGTCCTGAGCAATCCCTTTAATTTCATCCAAAGAGTTAATGGGCAGAAGAATATTACGAGTGTAACCATTGAGTTTCCCCCACTCCTTAGCATCACTTAATTCTGACAATAAGCCATCTCCATTCACAGAAAAACTGATAGCTACAGCTTTGCCTTTATGGTCAGTTGGGATAACCAACATCACTTTAGTTCTATCGCGCAATAACTGAGGCCCTGCTTCTGTCATGCGTTCCATTTGCGTATCATATTTACTGGCTACTGGCCCGTTGGTGATGTTGAGAAAACGTGTTTGCGCTTCATTTTCACCTTCCGTCTGACTTATCCGTATCACCCTTTTTGTTATACCTGGGCGAGCTTTATGATCTCGAATATCGAATAAACCCTCTTTAGAAGCAGCCATTGACCATAGCTCCAGTAAATCATTTTCGACGTTATAGACGAAAATGTTCCACCGATACTGATCCGTTTGCTGAGTTGGCAATAACACCACACTAAACCAACCTTGTTTACATTCTGGCAGAATACTCAGTTCTGTGGTGGGTTCATAAAACGGCTTATTATTAGCATCTCTAAAGTCGTAGGAATCTACTTTATCGGTTGATCCTGTATCCGGCTGCATCGGTTTAAACTGCTGTCTGCTACGTTTGAAGCGCACTTGCAGCTTGCGTACTAGCTGATTGGTTAAGCCGTCCAGCACAAAACGATCTACAGTTATTTTTGCAGATTTTAATTGCCGAAAAATGTATAAGTGTCCGATTCCAGAAACTAGTTGTACGGGTGCAACTGCGGTTTCATTTTTAGTACGATATAAAGAGCGAATAATAGAATTTCCTTCTGTATCCGAAAACTCTTCCAGCTCTTTCTCTCGAACCGACTCATCATCTGGCTCATCTGGCAGCGACAGTTCACTCCAATCCTCCCAGCCTTTTAATGTGGTCTTGTCATAATTATCTTCATGACCTTCCTGACGGATGCTGTAAAACAGCTTGCCATCTTTATCACAGACAAGAATGACAACTTTTCCATCGTGATTGATGGAACTGACATGTTTTATTTTGGGGATGGATAAAAACATAATGACTCCCTTGGCAGTTTGACGATGGTTTTTTTTATGGTTTAGCTGTCATATAGAAACCCTGTCACCCATGAGAATTTAAACTACACTTAGAGTTCAAGAGTCAATAACTTAATTGGGGTTAAGCTCTTAGCTTTGAATTTCGAAAACAGCCACTGTATTAACCTATCAAAAACACGGGTTTCAAGCATGATACATTTGCACTAATTTAAGGGTTAAATGAACAATACTCCGTTGTTTATAGGTGAGATATGAGCACTAAAAAATCAAATGTCATTTCAGGGCAATCAAATATTTTTAATTATTCGAATAAAAGCATTACTGCCTATGATGCTTTCTTGGCATCTTGGCAGGAGTTTATAGCTAGAGATGGGTGGCAGAGTTCTTCAAATGATGAACACCATGATATAGAGAGTTTTGCAGTGCAGACGCTATCCAGCTTGGTCACCAAAGGGGATAATGCATCTGAATATAACGCAAATCCTTTTTTCAGTTCACTTCATAATAGCGCGATTATTTGCAATGCAGATGGGATAGTCCTTAACGCTAATAAACAAGCCATGCGTGATTATGCCATTACGCCCGAAGCAAATATTGATAGCCTCAATATACAGCTTGAAGATGGCATCAGTCTTGCTACAAAATTGCAAGCGGTTATCACGGATAAAACATCCGACTCACGCTTGTCATTGCTACAGTGCCGAAGGATAGATAAAGAAGCTTCATTATCTATTGCTATAATGAAGCTAGAGGAAAAATTTGAGAATAAATCAAAGGCCAAATCAAAGGGGAAGCTCAACGAAAAAGAAATCTCAGTCACACATGCTTTAGTTATTTTCTTGGATGCTGCTTGCAATATAGATGCGGTAAATTTATTTTCGGTAAAGTTTGGTTTAACAAAAGCCGAAACAGATGTGGCCAGCTCATTTTCAAGTGGGGTTTCTCTTAAAGATATAGCTAAAACCCGATACCGATCCTATACCACGATTAGAAACCAGTTCCAGTCTATTCTTGAGAAGACGGGTTGCAAAAATCAAGCTGATTTACTGCGAATGTTATTAGGTATTTCCTATTTGTTATCGTTTGCAGAAATCGTCTCAAAAACTGAGAAAACAGCAGAAACAGAAACCACAAAGAAAAAGACTTGTGGTAAGAAAATAGAAGTCATGCGACCCCACGGTCGGTTTTTAGATGTTCGTTTATATGGTGATCTCGAAGGAGAGCCTTTTATTGTGCTTCCCAGTATTTTTGGAATGCCAATAAGCGAGTCTATTGAAGCACAACTCCGTTCTCGTTCTTTATTAATGATTGGGGTTTGGCGTCCTGGTTTCGCTGACACATCAAAACAGCATAAATCAGATGACTATTACCAGTGTGTGGCCGATGATATTAAAGCCGTTTTGGACAATATCGGTGTTGAACGAGTCCCGTTGATGGGGCGTGCATCTGCGGCGCGTACGGTATTTAACCTTGCACGGATTATTCCTGAAAGAATATCCGCCGCTTGCGTGGTTAATTCGTTAGTACCACTGCCCTTTATTACTAAATACAAAATTGTATCCAAATGGACAAAAGCTCTGGTTTCGGCGTTTGAATACTCGCCGTCATTCGCTACGTTAATTCTTGAGACGGGGAGACGCTTATTGATACGTGATGGAGGGAAGAAGTTTATAAAAAAAATGTACAACACATCCCCCTCAGATTTACGTCTGGTCACTGACCCGGATGTCATGTCTTGTTTACAGCAAGGCGTATTGCTAGCTTCTCGGCAAGGTTTTCTTGCACCCACACAAGATATGATTGATGGTTTTAAGGATTGGTCTAGTGATGTTGAAAACAGCCCCATAAAAGTAGCTTTACTGCAAGGTCGAAACGACCCTAATATTTCCATAGAAGCCTCTCGTGATTTTGCAAAACACTTTCCTGAGCAAGTAGAATTAATTGAGTTTGCTGATGGTGGAGGATTGCTTAATTATTCTCATACCCATGAAATATTGGATTGGATTGAGAAAGGAGTAGGTTAGGTTAAAAGTGGAGTATTAATAAAGACCTTCACTCATCGGAGGTATATTCAGTAGGTTGT
>CAZDMX010000033.1:0-10536 GCA_964506085.1 uncultured Thiothrix sp.
AACACACTATCTCGCCAATACGGACTTAAATACCACCCTAAATGGAGGCCAGCATGTAAAAACCTATACTATTGGTTTTGGTATTGACGAGCCTTCACCTGCTGGAGAGTATTTAAGATTGTTAGCTACAAAAGGCGATGGACGATATTTTTCAGCTACTAACTCAGCTAATCTTACTCAGGTGTTTCAAGACTTGTTAACTAATATTGTCGAGCAAAGTGCCTTGTCATTGACGAGTTCAGGCTTTAGTGTAAATGCAAGTACGCAGATATCACATAATAATGATGTCTTTATTCCTGTCATGAAGAAAATAGAGGGCCAGCCTACATGGGCTGGAAATATAAAAAAGTTCACTTTATCAAACGGCAGAACAGTAGATTCGAATAATAATAGAGCGGTTCATGCCAACGGAACTTTAAGAAAAAATTCCACAGACCTTTGGAATACTGGCACAGTCTCAGATCCTGTAATATCTGGAGGAGCGGCTAGTTTACTGAATCCTGTAGGCCGTAAGCTCTATATCAATATCAATGGCTCAAATAACACTTCTGGAAATAAAGGCACGTGGGGAACACCACTCAATGAGTTAAAAACCAGCAATAATGACATTACCCTAGCCATGCTAAGCGTACCAACAACAGCTTACCGAAATGAAGTGCTTGATTACATTCGAGGTTATGCCATACCTCCTACGGGCAGTAAAGATTGTACTGATCCCACCCAAGCTACGGTCACCGATACAGGGAATTGTGGCATAAGACAACACATGGGAGATATTTTACATAGCACGCCAGTCGTTGTTTCTTACGATGAGAGCGATGATACGAAAAGATATGTTTTCTTTGGTACCAACGAAGGATATTTACATGCCATTAGTGCAGATGATGGCCAAGAAAAGTTTGCCTTTATGCCACAAACGCTGCTTGAAAATATTGATATACTTTATCGAAATTCCTCATCAGATGAGCATCCATATGGTGTTGACGGTGCTATTAGTGTGTGGCGACATGATGCAAACGATGATGGGGAGATCGATGCCACTGACAACGATCACGTTTATATTTATTTTGGGCTTCGCCGAGGAGGTAGAGCCTACTATGCCTTAAATGTAACCGATCCAGATCATCCCAAATTGCTTTGGAAAAAAGATCCTACTAGTGCAGGTTTTAGCACAGAGATGGGGCAATCATGGTCTAAACCTTTGCTGGCAAAAATAAAATATAAGGCTTCAGGTACGGTAGTCGAAAAAATGGCAATGGTAGTCGGCGCAGGATATGACCCCAAAAAAGATGAACAATCACGCCTATTAAGGACACCAGATGATAGCGGAAGAGGTGTTTATATTCTTGATGCTGAAACGGGG
Source organism: uncultured Thiothrix sp. (assembly GCA_964506085.1). GTDB lineage: Bacteria > Pseudomonadota > Gammaproteobacteria > Thiotrichales > Thiotrichaceae > HyVt-477. The sequence goes on from CAZDMX010000033.1 coordinate 1,364, forward strand.
AATATCATTAAATTCATTAGTGATGTCAGTATAATGGGCTTTAGTATACCTGGAGATATTCGAGTTCTGGATATGAATAAAGATGGTTTTATGGATCGCCTTTATTATGCAGACACGGGTGGAAATATATTTAGAACTGACTTGTTTACTCACAAATCCGCGCCTTACGACATAGCAAATGATCCGTATGATTTAAGCAGTGCGAATAGTGTAACAACCCGAAAGTTTGCCTCGTTAGGAGAAGATACACCTAGTGCCTCTTTAGATATTCGAAAGTTCTTTTTCGAGCCGGAAGTGTCTTTATTTAACCATCTTGGAAGCCCTACTTTAGCGATCTCTATTGGTAGCGGGTATCTTGCTCGGCCGTTAAATACAGATATTGCTGATCGCTTCTATGTGTTGTTTGATAGCCATGTATATGACACGCCAGCTACTGCTCCTGCTACGATAACTAAAACCGATTTGGCAACCTTAACACCTCCTTTTGCTGCGAATATGAGCGGCAAATCAGGGTGGTCTTATACGCTCCCGAACAGCGGAGAAAAAGCTTTGGCTTCACCGTTAATATTCCTTAACAAAGTACTCTTTACTACGTTTAAACCAGGCAGTGCAGGGCTGTCAGGAAGCGCTTCTTGCTCAACAACAAATTCACATGAAACCAGGCTCTATGCTCTTAATTTACTCAATGGATTAGCTGCCATTGACTTTGACAGTGACGGAAGCAAGGATGTATCAAAAGATCTGGCGGAAAGCCACATAATAGGTACTCCCGCTGTGTTTTTTAAAACACCTTCATGTCCGGATAAGGATAATTGCAACCAAGTCGTGGAAATCAGGACTTCTATCGGTGCCCCCGCGTTATCAACCACCACGCATCCGGGCGCTGCTACAAGAGGTACAGCAACTGAAAGCATTGATCTTGGGTCATTCTTGCCAAAAGTCTATTGGTTGAATAAACATCAGTAGGTATTAGGAGTCACGCACTATTTGTGAGGCCAATAGAGCTACTCTATTGGCTGTCTGCTGAGAATCTAGGTTAGATCACCCGCTAGAGAGTCGCGGATATTAGCAGCAACAGGATCAACACTGTGATGGTAGTTGTCGTGTTCTATGCCCATGCTGATATTGCTCCCCGCTTTGATGGCAGCAATCATTTCATCGGTTAACTCAAAACGCATGAAATGTACGGAAGAAGTTTTGTCTTCAGTCTCACGTTCTAAATCTTCATTGGTGATTGGATATACTTTGTCAAAACCGTCAACCTGTACCCAGGTTTTTTTATCAATACCCAATAATTGCGACAACCAGTTGACTCGCGTTGGCTCATCCGAGTATTCAAGCATTAAAGTAGCTTTCAAGTTACTACCATCAGGAATCATCGGGTTATAAGTATCCAGTTCTTCCTGTATGCCTTCAGCATCGAATATCTTCTCTGCTCTGAGCATTTCCTGAATCTGATACTGCATGGTTAAACGGTCTTCAAAATACAACCGAGCATTTGGCCCCACCGGAACTTGGCGGTTTTTCTTGTGCGCCATTATATTTTTACGATAATCAGCACGCCTCTCGTTGTATTGCTCTAAGCTGTAGAGATCTTCTCGTGACATCTGTCCAGATGTTTGTGTGGCTGTCGTCATAATGGTCAATCCAGTCCGTAAGCAATACATAATAAAGTAAGCGGATGATGGGGTTCTGACCCATCCTTCATGCCATTAGCAATCTGATGTCCTGCCATTGGACAGTCACTACTATAATAATCAGACTCTGCTTTTTGAATACGAGTAATAACCGGGCGACAAATCTTCATGGAGATATCGTGGTATTCACTTTTAACCGCATAGGTTCCATCATGCCCTGAACAGCGTTCAATCACATTTAATGAAGTATCTTGGATCAGCTCTAATAGCTCGCGCGTTTTCAAGCCGATTTTTTGGACGCGTAAATGACAGGAAGCGTGATAGCTAACCTTCCCTAAAGATTCTTTAAAGTCGAGATCAAGCTGGTCTTCTTTATGGCGCAACATTAAATATTCAAAGGGATCAAATATATGCCGCATCACTTTCTGTACTTGCTCATCATCGGGGAACATCAATGGCAGCTCCTGCTTATACATCAACACACAGGAAGGTACAGGTGCAACAATGTCATAGCCCTCATCAATCATTTTAGCCAGCACTGGAATGTTAGCGTTCTTAGCCGCCTCAACAGCTTCCAGATCACCTAGCTCTAACTTCGGCATGCCGCAGCATTGCTCTTTTTCTACTAGCGTGACAGGTACTTTATTGTGTTCAAAGACTTTCACTAAGTCTTCAACCAAATGTGGCTCATTACGGTTGCCATAGCAAGTTGCATATAACGCTACCTTACCGGTAGTACGTCCTGCAGCAACAGCTTGATGGCTAGAGACATGCCCAGCCAGACGTTTGCGCCCAGTCTTACTATGGTACTCAGGGATTTTGGCTTCAGGGTGAATACCCAGCACTTTATCCAAACCCTTGCGAACCAATGAATTCTTATTCGCCGCATTGACAACTTGGGAAATCACTGGAATACCCGCGAGGTTGCCAACCGTATCTGTGGCACTCAAAATTTTATCACGAGTGTTAACTTCGCCTTGCTGATGCTTAATCGCCTTGGCACGAAGCATTAAATGCGGGAAATCAACATTCCACTCATGCGGTGGTACATACGGACATTTAGTCAAATAACAAAGATCACACAAGTAGCATTGATCAACCACACTCCAATAATCTTTTTTATCAACACCGTCCACCTCGAAAGTCGCTGACTCATCGATCAGATCAAATAGAGTAGGAAAAGAATTACACAGGCTCACACAGCGGCGACAGCCATGGCAAATATCATAAACCCGCTCTAGCTCTTCAAAGAGGTCATCTTCTTCGTAAAACTTAGGGTTTTTCCAATCCAGCGGATGTCGAGTAGGGGCTTCCAGACTGCCTTCACGTGCCATTGTTTTCTCCGAAAATGATGAGGGTAACGCTTTGTAGGGTGGGAGAATCCCACCAGCAGTGTCTAAGTAGACACCCGAATGGTGGGATTCTCCCACCCTACAGAGTAATAAAAAGTAAAGCCCTATCCCACCTAAATGAAATAGAGCTTATTACTAGACAGATTAAGCGTCTAGCGAATCCAAAGCTTTTTGGAAACGATTAGCGTGTGAGCGCTCAGCTTTAGCTAGCGTCTCAAACCAGTCAGCAATCTCTTCAAAGCCTTCTTCACGTGCATCTTTAGTCATACCAGGGTACATATCAGTGTACTCATGAGTCTCGCCAGCAATTGCTGTCTTAAGGTTATCTTCCGTGCCACCGAAAGGTAGACCTGTTGCAGGATCACCTGTTTCTTCTAAATACTCAAGATGTCCATGAGCATGACCCGTTTCACCTTCAGCAGTAGAACGGAAAACGCTAGCTACATCGTTATATCCTTCAACATCAGCTTTTGATGCGAAGTAAAGATAGCGGCGGTTAGCCTGTGATTCACCGGCGAATGCATCTTTCAATGACTGCTCGGTTTTAGTTCCTTTAAGAGACATAATCTCCTCCTTTAATGTTTGTATACAAAATTCCCGATTACGAAGCCTATTCTTTAAAATAGTGATCAAAACCTAATCGGGGGTGTAAAGATAATAGAAAGCATGTCATAGAGCCAGTTAAATATTACAATCATATCCATCTAAAAAAACGAACATGTGAAATTCACTTTTTACCTGAACCTTTTTTCAACAGCGTATTTAGCCTCTCCCTAGACACAGTAAGCACTGTGCTCCCTCTAGCAAGCCAAACAGTAAAGTTATCCACAGTTTTTAAACACCTTATAAACGACTTACACACAAGATATAGTGGTTGACTGACTCCATAGGCACAATCTATAGTATGTAGTGTAAAAACGCCCTATTAAATCAAGAACAACCTCGTACTGCTCCAAGTGGTTTGCAACGGCAGTATAAAAACAAAACAACAGGTCTTAATGACACATTATTAAGGTACGGATAAAGCAAGGGCGAAATAGGCGAAATAAAAATAAGGCTTACCGTTGCTAGCGCTGTCTCTTCACATAAAATCAGCCAGTAACGCACATAAAGAAACCACCAAAGGACAAGAAGCATGCAAACACAAACAACGGAAAGTTCTTCAGAGCTGCACTACGGCAGTCCGCTAGAACAGCAAAAAGCTATCGATTCATCGACCAGCATGGATTTCAAGGTGATTCGCCGTAACGGCAAGGTTACTTCGTTCGACGTCAGCAAAATCTCGGTTGCCATGACGAAAGCTTTCTTAGATGTCGAAGGCAATACCGCAGCCGCCTCTGCCAGTGTGCGTGACAAAGTTGAAACCCTCACTCAAGATGTTTTCAACGGTTTGTTTCGTCGTTTAGAAGATGGCGGGATTGTACATATCGAAGATATTCAAGATCACGTAGAACTCGCTTTAATGCGCTCAGGTGAACACAAAGTGGCGCGTAGCTATGTGATCTATCGTGAGAAACGTTCACAGCAACGGGCTAAAAAGGACAACAAGGCTAAAAAAGGTCGTACAAAATCAACAATCAATGTGATCAGTGCTACAGGTGAAAGCAAGCCTTTTGATGAAGCGCGTCTAAAAGCCGTAGTTAAAGAAGCGGTAAGCAAACTCAAAGGTGTTAGCGCAAAAGAAATCATAGATGGCACTATGCGTAGCCTATTCGATGGCATGCCAGAAAAAGAAGTTAGCAATGCATTGGTGATGTCCTCACGTATCTTGATCGACAAAGACCCTAGCTACTCTACTGCCAGTGCACGTTTGTTGATGGATAGTATTCGAAGCGAGTCACTTAGCTTTATCAATAAAAGACCCAGCGAAGCCACTCAAGCTGAAATGGCAGAGATTTATCCTGAATTATTGAAAAAGTATATCAATCTAGCCGTTGAGCTAGAGCATGTTGATGACGAGCTATCTCGTTACGACTTCCAAAAACTAGGAGCGGCTCTCAAGCCCGAACGTGACTTGGATTTCACTTATCTTGGCTTACAGACCTTATACGATCGTTACTTTATCCATCACGAAAACACTCGCTTCGAATTACCACAAATCTTCTTTATGCGTGTAGCAATGGGCTTAGCGATCAACGAAGTAAAGCGCGAAGAACGAGCGATTGAGTTTTACGACCTACTCTCTTCCTTCCGCTTTATGAGTAGCACCCCCACGTTATTTAACTCAGGCACATTACGTCCGCAGTTATCTTCATGCTACCTGACACATATACCTGATGATCTGGATGGCATCTACAACGCTATTAAAGACAATGCATTGCTGTCAAAGTTTGCCGGTGGTTTAGGCAATGATTGGTCATCCGTGCGTGGCTTAGGTGCTCATATCAAAGGCACTAACGGTAAATCACAAGGTGTTGTGCCTTTCCTAAAAGTTGCTAACGATACGGCGGTTGCTGTTAACCAAGGCGGTAAAAGAAAAGGCGCAGTCTGTGCCTACCTTGAGACTTGGCACATCGACATCGAAGAATTTCTTGAGTTGCGTAAAAATACCGGTGACGAACGCCGCCGCACACACGACATGAATTCAGCCAACTGGATTCCAGATTTGTTTATGCAGCGTGTTGCAGAAGAGGGCGACTGGACATTGCTCTCACCCGACGATGCGCCTGATCTACATGACTTATATGGCAAAGACTTCGAAACAGCTTATATAGACTACGAAGCCAAAGCAGCGAGAGGCGACATCAAGCTATTCAAAACCATTCCAGCAACTACGTTATGGCGCAAGATGCTTGGTATGTTATTTGAAACAGGACATCCTTGGATCACCTTTAAAGATGCTTGTAATATCCGCTATACCAACCAACATGCAGGCGTTGTACACAGCTCTAACCTCTGTACAGAAATCACTTTACATACCAATGCGGATGAAATTGCTGTTTGTAACCTAGGATCCGTCAATCTACCCGCTCACGTAACGAAAAAAGGCATCAATATGAAGATGCTGGAGAAAACGGTTACAACAGCCATGCGTATGTTAGATAACGTGATCGACTACAACTTCTACAGCGTACCGCAAGCGCGTCGTTCCAATATGCAGCATCGGCCTGTAGGATTAGGTCTAATGGGATTCCAGGATGCACTGTATAAATTAGACATTCCTTACGCCTCAAAAGAAGCGGTAGAATTCGCCGATACCAGCATGGAAACGATTTCTTACTACGCCATCCAAGGCTCCAACCGACTAGCCAAAGAACGTGGGCGCTACCCAAGCTACGAAGGCTCACTATGGAGCAAAGGCGTACTACCTATCGACTCGTTAGAGATGCTAGAAAATAGCCGTGGCGAATACCTAAAAGTAGACAAAACCAGCACACTGGATTGGTCAACACTGCGTAAACAGGTAGAAAAAGATGGGATGCGTAACTCCAACGTAATGGCCATTGCGCCAACTGCAACGATTTCCAATATCTCAGGAGTCAGCCAGTCGATAGAACCGACTTACCAAAACGTCTACGTAAAATCTAACCTCTCAGGCGAATTTACCGTAGTCAACCCATACCTCATCAACGAGCTAAAAGAGCTAGGTATTTGGGACGACGTGATGGCAAACGACCTCAAGTACTTCGATGGCAGCGTACAACCGATAGACCGTGTCCCCGCAGAGCTAAAAGAAAAATACGCTACGGCATTTGAAATTGACTCACGCTGGTTAATAGAAGCCGCCAGCCGTCGTCAAAAATGGATAGACCAGGGTGAGTCACTAAACCTCTACATGGCAGAGCCCTCCGGCAAGAAACTGGATGCTCTCTACAAACTAGCCTGGGTACGCGGCCTAAAAACCACCTACTACCTACGCACACTAGGCGCAACCCATATGGAAAAAAGCGGCGAAGCCTCAACGGGTTCTGGGGAAGCCAAAAGGGAAGCACCTAAGGTCTGCTCGATACTAGACCCAGACTGCGAAGCCTGCCAGTAAAGCAAAAAGTCGCGAAGCGACCAGTCCCTCCACCTAGCAGGGGGAGGGTTAGGGAGGGGGGTAGAAAGCAAGAATTCTCTATGATGTGAATGGAATGCTATCTACCCCACCCAAGCTCCAGCCTAAAGTGAGAGCTGCACACAAACCAAAACACAGAGAGCACATCACTCATAAAAGATGCCCTCTCACCAAACACCGGAGAACACCATGTTAGATTGGGACAACCCATTAGGAAACACAGGGAACACAGAGACCACAAAACCAACAGCGCCCATACTAATGGACACTATTGATGGAATAGACGAACTAGATCCGGTGCAAACCCAAGCTCTAACAGAAACCTCTGCGCCCCCCATAAAAGACATAGCAGAAAAAAATACAACACGAGAAAACAAAGAAAAAGAACCTGTAGCAACTAAACCACAAGCACCCCAAACACCAGTAACAAAGGACAACATCACACTCGAAGACATTCCTACTGACGAATCCACAGCGCCCATAAACGCAGCAGATAAACGTGTCATCAACGGCACAGCTGATGTCAACCAACTAGCCCCGTTCAAATACCCCTGGGCATGGGAATACTTCCTCAATGCCAACAAAAATCACTGGACGCCACTAGACATCAACATGGCGCAAGACGTACACGACTTCAACCACAAACTAACCGACGAAGAAAAACACGTCTACACCAACGTACTCGCCTACCTAACCACCTCCGACATTCTTGCCATGAGAAACATCGGTATCGCCGTCATGGAAAAAATGACCGCACCCGAACTACAAATCTACCAAGCCAGACAAGTCTACGAAGAAGCCCTACACACATGGACCTATCAACACTGCATAGAAACCATGGGACTAGACCAAAGCGAAATCTACAACCGCTACCGAGTAGTGCCAGAAATAAACGGCAAAATCCAACTAGCCAATAGACGCCTAAACTCCGTTCTACGCTCAGACATAGATCTAACCGACCCAGACGAACTCAACAACTTTGTCATGTCCTACATGTTCTTCGGCGGCATCTTCGAAGGCTGCTGGTTCTACAACGGCTTCAGCCCCATCTTCGCGCTACAACGCCGTGGCCTAATGAAAGGCACCTCCGAACAACTGCAATACATCATGCGCGACGAAGTCATGCACGCCTCATTCGGCATCCGCGTAGTCAAACAAATTATCCTAGAAAACAACGTAACCCTAGACCCACAAGCCATCCAAGAAATGTGGGAGGAATCCGAAGCCGCAGAACAAGCCTATGCACACTACATCCTAAGAGATCCAATCGTAGGCTACAACGCAGAAGACCATATAGAACAATTCCGGTTTATTGCTAACCGCAGAGCAAGACAGCTAAGCCTAGAGGAACCATTTCCAGGCGCAAAAGACACACTGCCTTGGTTGGATGAGCAGGCTAATATGCGTAAAGAGAAGAATTTTTTTGAGACTAGAGTGACTGAGTACCAGACGGGTGGGGCATTAAATTGGGATTGATAAATTATTAGGTCTCTATACAATGAAAGTTACTAATATCTTCAAAGCCATATGCCAACACTGTTAAATCAAGATGGTTTCAAGTTCTTTTTTTATTCAAATGAGCACGAACCCAAACATATTCATGTATCAAAGGGTGATGATTTTGTTAAAATTGAGCTATCAAATTTTTTAGTTATAGACAATTACATGAAACCAAAAGATTTAAAAAAAGCTCTGAACATTATTAGACTCAACAATGAAACCTTCGAGAAACAATGGGATGAGTATTTTAGCTAAAGGCAAAACAGTCCACTTTAATGACCGCTATCTTCATGTAGAGCTTGAAGATGGGCGAGCTATTCTCACCCCCATGGAATGGTATCCAGAACTACAAAAAGCTACCTTTGAAGAAATCAGCAACTACTCTTTTATTTGCCAAAATACAGGAATTGAATGGCCAGACATGGATTATCAATTAAGTATCGAATCTATGCTTATAGCTCAAGTTAAACAAGTTGCTGCGTAGAAATTTTAAATCCCTATTAACATCTTAAATCTTCTTAAGATGGCATAAGAAGAATATCCAAGAAACATGAGTAAAAATCAAAAACCATTCCTTAGATAGGCAGTGGAAAAAGGTGGTTACTCAAAGATATTGATAAACTCATTCCCCTAATGGCTATAATAATTATCACGATCCTTTTCTTGGAAATATTAGGGTCAGTGTCA
>CAZDMX010000034.1:0-1618 GCA_964506085.1 uncultured Thiothrix sp.
CTAAAAGAGAATACTTTGACAGCCTCTAAGGTCTCGCTTCCAGTTAGCATTGAACCTAAAAAACGCAGTTGAAACTACTGCGAATGTCTAGAGTACTCTAGTCATTCTCGCCCCTACGGAAAATAAAAATGGCAAAAACATTCAAAGATCTCATTGCAGACATACTTCCTGAAATTAAAGAAGTATTTCCATGGGATGTAGAAGATATTATGGAAGCTAACCCCAATGCAGTACTGGTTGATATACGTGAACAAGATGAATTTGATGCTCTGCATATAAAAGGCTCCATATTTGCACCTAGAGGAATTCTGGAAGCCTGTTGCGACTGGGGCTATGCAGAAACTATTCCTGAACTAGCCGCCGCAAGAAACAAACAAGTGGTTGTTATTTGTCGATCAGGAAACCGTAGCGCATTAGCTGCACTGGTCATGCAACTAATGGGTTATGAGAATGTGACCTCAATGAAAACAGGCATTAAGGGCTGGAACGATTCTGATTATTCGCTACAAGATAAAGATAGCAATGTCGTAGACCCCGACTGGGCTGATGGGTTTCTTGATCCTGCTATCAGTGCAGAGCAACAGGGTAAATAACCCTTATGCATATTTACTAGGTAAATATTCTCAGAAGTTAGCTGAAAACATTATTAATGTTAAATATAACAATTATTTCCCTACTTGCTGAAAAATATATGTAAAAATATTAAAAATAGACTATCATTGTTCTAACTACGACCCCATCGTTGATCAAAGTCAGGATTATTCAATGAGAAAATTGTTAATTTTATTGTTAGCGCTACTGGCGATTGCTGCCATAGCGTATTTTTGTGCATACAAAACACAGGTTCCCGCTATTCAGGCAGATATAGCCGCAAGGGCACAAGCAGCACTCTCCGATAACGGTATTTCCTCTGTAGATATCAATGTTGACGGGCGAGATATTACACTTACAGGTAACGCCTCATCTCCACAGATTAAACAAGCCGCCGAGAGGATTGCTCAAGTTCGTGGATATAACTTTATTGATAATCAAATCAATGTTGCCGAAAGTATTGCAGATGAAGCATCAAAAACACATTCGTTGAGTATAAAACTTGATGAGTCTGGCAAAGTTACATTGGATGGTATTCTTGATGCCCATTCTCATAAAAGGTTGCATGACGTTACCATTGAGCGCTATGGCAAGGCTAATGTAGAAGACCGAATATTAGAATTAGATGTCCCTGTTCCAGAAGGTATGCCGGATGTTGTCATTTTAATGATGGAAAAGCTGAGTGCGCTCACATCCGGTGAAGCGAGTCTTGTTGGTCATGCAATTAGTGTTCGCGGAACAAGTCCATCAAAGATTATGGTATCTCAGGTAGAGCATCAGTTAAAAACTCAAATTCCTAAAAACTATACCGTCACTTTAGATTTAGCGGTTGCACAGGGAGGCGATGGTGATGAACTGACAGAAAAGTCAGCGAGCCGTTCAGAGCGAAAATACTGTCAGAAACAATTTAATAGCATCCTCAGAAGCAGAAAAGTCCGTTTTAATTCATCTAGTTCGGTGTTAAAAAAATCTAGCTATAACGTGCTGAATAAGATTGCTTCAACAGCAAAGAAGTGTACGGGTATGA
>CAZDMX010000034.1:1630-10536 GCA_964506085.1 uncultured Thiothrix sp.
CAATATACATGGGCATACTGACTCTACCGGTCGTAATAGCCTAAACCGAAAGCTTAGTAAAAAGCGTGCTAAAGCGGTGGTAAAATACCTAGCCAAAAAAGGCATAGCAACCAGTAATCTGGTGTCTGTCGGACATGGCTCTAGTAAGCCAGTAGCGAGCAATAAAACAACCAAGGGGCGGGCGCGGAACCGTCGCATAGAATTAACAGTAGAAAGTATTAAATAGAGAGTACTAAGAATGAGTTATTTACTGTCACAAATATGGATATGTTTACTTCTAACGGCTCTAGTAGCTGGTTTAGCCGGATGGATGCTAGGCAGTGGAGGTAAAAGAAAGATAAAAGAAATCGAAGAAAAATGGCGTACAAAACTGGCAAGAGCCGAGAATGAACGTGATTACTACTCTGGTGAAGTGAAAAACCTCAGTGCTATTGCAGACGAAAGAGAAGAAATGGAAGAGCGTTTCGTGCTGGAACAGCAGTCTTTGGAAAATGAACTGGAAGCCCTTCAAAAAGGCATGAAGTTCAAAGTTGATAGCTCAAAAGAACAAGAAGAACAATTCTATTTAAGGGCGCAAGCTTTAGAAGAACAAAATACGTCATTAAATGCCAAAGTAGAAGAAGAACAACAAGTTTTCTCTCAGCGTGTAGCAGAACTTGAAGCAGCCTCTGAGCTTGCCAAGACTCAGGTTGCTGACTACGAAGACAAGATAACTGCATTGCAATCCGAGCTGGATGATGCGCATATCAATATAACCCATACGACGAATAGATTAACCGAGGCAGAGGCAAAGCTGGATATAGCTGAAAATGATTTGTCAATGAACTTGGCGCATGAGCCAGAGAGTGAGAGTAGTACTGGCTTTGCTAAGGTTGCAACAGCAGGGTCAGCAGCATTGGCCGGGATTGTCGCTGCAACGGGCTTTGGTGGGGATAATGACAGTCTTGTGAATCCTAGTGCTGATGAGTACCCGATAGATGTTATTGAAGCCATATCTGATGAAGATAGTAGGCGGCTTCACAAGCTCGGAGTTAATACAACAACAGATTTGTTAGGAAAGGCATCGAATAAAGAAGCTATTTCTATACTCGCAAAGAGTATGAGTAAAGAAAGCTGGGTGGTGCGTTCATGGGCTAGTGTCGCTGACTTACTGAGAGTCGAAAGTGTCGATACGGTAAATGCGGAGTTATTAGAACTCGCGGGTGTTGCAACCGTACAAAGTCTGGCACGTTCGAATGCGGACAAACTTAAAGACAGTATTAAAGTTATACATCGCCATGTGGGTAAAACTACAGATGCCCCCAGCAGTGACGCTATAAGCGTCTGGATACAAAACGCAACGCACTTAGAGCCATTGTTAGAAACGAATGTGGATAAACTATAGGTGTCTTATAAGATGACCATAATCCCATCTACCTCAACTTCTGCATCTTTTGGTAAGGCAGCAACGCCTACTACTGCTCGTGCAGGGTAGGGCTGTTCAAAAAATTCTTCCATGACTTGATTAATGATCTGGAAATTCCCCAGGTCAGTTAAAAATATATTCAGTTTCACAAAATCGCTCAAACTACCACCGGCTGCTTCTGCAACGGCCTGTAGATTTTGGAATATTTGTCGAGTCTGAGCTGCAATATCACCGTCATTCATCTCCATGGTTTCTGGAATAAGTGGAATTTGCCCAGAAAAATAGAGGGTATTGCCTGCCTGTACGGCTTGTGAATAAGTACCGATAGCCTGTGGAGCTTTGTCAGTTGCGATGATTGTTTTGCTCATTTGATTATCTTGCTCATGCTGTATTTCCTGAAGATAGTTTGAATAGTCTCGACACATCACTAATAGCAGTTTCTGTGTGGAGGACTTTTATTAGGTTATCCAGTTGCTTTGTATTTTTTACTTTAATCAAAATCCGCAATTCTTTTTTATCTCTGTCACCGGATATATTGATATCTTCTATATTGGTACCAGCTTCTTGCAGAATTTGAGTAATGCCCGAGAGTACTCCAATTTTATTATTCGCCAGAATTTTTAGGGGAACGAGGAATTCAGAGTTGTCTTCCGGCTCCCAGGATGTGGTCATTTTGTCATTGACTGAAATATGTTTCAGTGTGGGGCAATCACTGCGATGAACCTGTAACCCCGCTTCAGGGGCAATATAGGCGATGATCGTATCATTTGGAATAGGGTGGCAACATTCTGCGAGTTGCACAGTTAAGCCTCTTGCTCCCTTAATATAGTAAGGTTTTTCCTCATCACTTTCGTGTAAATCTGCATTATCTAGTAGCCGTCGGGCTACTAGTTTTGAGTCTTGATTGCCTTTGGCGATTTCAGTAAAGAGGGTCTTTTTGTCAGCTAGTTCAAGTATGCTCAGTAGGTGATCTATCTTGTTAGGGTCGATTTTTTTTAACGGTATCTGGAACTTTCCTAATGCGGTTTCCAGTAGTTCTTCACCCAATGTAATAAACTCATCCTTTTTACGTGATGAAATCCAGTGGCGGATAGCTGCACGAGCTTTTCCCGTGACTACAAAGTTTAGCCATGAAGGACGTGGTGATGACGAGCTGTTAGTTATAATTTCAACTCTTGCGCCATCGTGAAGTGGAGTATTCAGTGGTGATCTACGACCATCTATGAGGGCTGCAACACAATGTTTTCCTATATCTGTGTGTATAGCATAGGCAAAGTCAACAGGGGTCGCACCCGCACGGAGAACTTTCGCGTCTCCTTTGGGAGTCATAACAGAGACTTCGCTGAGAAAAAAATCAGCCTTCATGTCTTCCATGAAATCTTCGGGGTTCTCAGTGGCATCTTGAATTTCTTTAACTTGCGCAAGCCAGATAGCAAGTCGGCTTTGTGCCATATCAACTTGATGCTGTTCGCTTAGACAAGGGAAACGCCATTGAGCAGTAATTCCATATTGAGCAATTTGGTACATTTCTCTACTTTGAATCTGGATTTGAATGAGATCCTGGTTTTTGGTAATGACTGAGGTTTGTAGAGCCTGAAATCCATAAACTTTAGGGACGGAGATAAAGTCTTTTAGCTCGCCTATCTTAGGTAGGTAAAGTTGGTGAACTATGCCGAGTGCTCGGTAGCAGTCCGAGGTGTCTCTGGTTAGAATGCGGATGTCGTAAGAAATATCTCTTCGATTAAAAGTAATAGGTATACGCTGTTTCTTCTCTCTTTCGTAAAGGCGGTATAAATTCTTTTCCCAATGAAAAACGGCGGTGGATTTAATGTTTTCATTATCAAGAGCAGTCTGAATGTTACTTAAGATAGATGCATGGGTTTCTGCTTTTTGCTCCAAACAGCTATTCCACCATTTATCAATGATGTGGCTTCGGAAAGGATAAAGACTCTTGAAGGCATGTACCTGTAGTTTGTGACGAAGCGCGTTCATGCCCATGCGGCGTGCTAGTGGTGCATGTATCTCTAATGTTTCCTTGGCAATCCTGCGTTGCTTTTCAGGAGGCATGGAGCCAAGTGTGCTGACGTTATGTAAGCGATCTGCGAGCTTAATTAATACCACACGATAATCTATAATCATCGCCTGCATCATTTTCTGAAAACTGGCAATACCTGCTTCTTGCTTATTTTTAAATCCTGAGGAGGATAGTTTAGTCACTCCCTCTACTAGATCAGCTACGGTGTCGCCAAATTGTTCTGAAATGTCGCTATAAGAGAAATCAGTATCTTCGATGACATCGTGCAATAGTGCTGCACATATTGAGTCTGCATCGAGATGTAAATCTGCAAGAATCCGGGCAACTTCCAGAGGGTGAGTGACATAGGGTTCGCCGGATTTGCGTGATACACCATCATGGGCTTCGGCGGCCAGCATGAAGGCGCGGTATACTTTTTGCGCATCGGTTTCCGACATATAGCGTTCTGTTAGCCGACACAAGTCAACCATTCGAAACGACACATTGGATTCAATAGGTGAGGGTAGGGTGTTATCTGGCTCTTTCGCAGCAACCATTTTTCGCTTCCAGTGCGCGGTTTGAGAGATGATTGATCTGTTTGACAGGGAATCTGTTTGCAGTTTTTTTCATCATAAGAGCGCCTCTATATTTTATCTGAGTGAAATCTTTGCATGAAAGATATGACGGATAAAAAGCATACTCATTTTTATCTTGCTATCCATTCGTGCAAAGGTCTCTAAGTATTTTTATTGATGACGATATTCATAGAAGTGCTCACCCTCAATAAATATTATAAACTGCCTTCTACTTCCAGATTATAGATTTCACTATTGCTTGTTTCTTCGGTAACATTCTCAGCTATTTCACGTAATGCAATAACCGTTGCTTTGTCATTTTCTTCGTCGACTAAAGGTATAGCACCTTGGGCAATTGAACGTGCACGTTTTGATGCTTCTAAAACAAGAGTGAATCGACTGACTGTGTGTTCTAAACAGTCCTCTACGGTAACTCTAGCCATGTTTGTATTCCTATTAATATGGTTAAGAAGAGAATTATATCGGTATTGCTAAAAAAAAACAGATTTATTACGGTAAAACGGGCTATTGGCAAAGTAATGTTAGTCATCTTAGAAGCAATAAACTATTATTCTTGCTTATTCAACTTCTTAAAAAACTGAACTATGCTTGTGTCCCGTTACAAAGGTGAGAAAGATTATTATCATGGAAAAAACGAATGCATCGGTGTTCTCTTAGTTAATTTAGGCACACCAGAGCAACCGGAAACTTCTTCGGTTAAGCGCTATCTGGGTGAATTTCTGTCTGATCCACGCGTTGTGGAAATTCCTCGTCTTGTCTGGCTTGCGATGTTATACGGTGTTATTTTACGTCGTCGTTCACCGCAAACTGCAAAACTGTATCGTTCTATCTGGATGCAGGAAGGCTCTCCTTTAATGGTATATTCACGGCGTATTTCTGATGCTGTCGCAGCGCTTGTCAAACGACGAGTCTCAGGGCCTGTAAGAGTTGAGTTGGCTATGCGTTATGGAAAACCAACAATCGCAGAAAGCATGGATAAATTGCGTCAGCAAGGAGCACGACGATTACTGGTACTGCCGTTATATCCCCAATATTCAGCCACCACTACCGCTAGCACATTTGATGCTGTTAGTAAGGAATTACGATCATGGCGCTGGGTTCCTGAATTTCGGACTATCAATCAATACCATGACGATCATGGATATATCAAGGCATTAGCTTCTAGTGTCGAAAAACATTGGCAAAAGAATGGCAGAGATGGATTGCTGTTGATGTCCTTTCATGGTTTACCACAACGTAATTTACAACTGGGTGATCCCTACTTTTGTCAGTGCCATAAAACGGCACGCTTGCTTGCTGAGCAGTTGAGGCTTGCAGATGATCAATGGAAAATCACCTTTCAGTCTCGCTTTGGTAAGGCTCAGTGGGTGCAGCCCTATACCGATAAAACACTTGCAGAATTAGCCAAGCAGGGAACACAACGCGTTGATGTTATTTGTCCAGGATTCCCGGCGGACTGTTTGGAAACACTAGAAGAAATGAATGTGGAAAATAGAGAGACATTTATCGAAGCCGGAGGTAATGAGTATCACTATATCCCTGCACTTAATGATAGTGATGTGCATATTGATGCACTGATGAGTCTGATTAGTAAACACATTCAGGGCTGGCCAGAGGCAAGTGATGATTGGCGTGTGGAGAGTGTAGATAAAGCTGCCGTCCGTACACAGTCTTTTTCCAAAGAAAAAGGGGCTAAGCTTTGAGCTCAGAAAACACGTCTTTTAAGAGAACAAACTTATTTGGTTTTTTGTAGTGGCTAAGGCTTGTGGCATCCCCTTTACGGTGTCTTTGTTGCATCCAAGATGGTGGTTAAGCTGGCTGATATTAGGTATTTGTTTCGTTATTTCTTGGTTACCCATTCGTTTTCGTCATTCACTAGGTAAGGGGCTTGGGTCATTAATCTATCGCTTTAATGAAAAGCGTATGGCGGTTATAACCACTAATTTGTCGATAGCTTTTCCAGATTTAACCGAGTCACAATTACAACAACGAGCCTTAGCTTCTATACAGTGGTATGGCCGTGCAATGGTGGAATATTGTTTTTTGTTTTTTAGTCCATTGAGAAGACTTCAACAGCAAATTTGTCTTGAAGGAAGTTCGAAGCTGGATCAATCAATAGCGGAAGGTAAAAATGTTGTTATTTTATTAATGCATAGTGTTTGGCTAGATTTTGCCCCTGCTGGCTTGGGTAAAGAATACTCGATATATGGTTCTTACAAGCCTGTAAAAAACCCGGTGCTTGACTGGATAATGGCGAGAAGTCGTTGCAAGCATGTTGAGTTTGTGATTGCCAGAGAAGAAGGCATGATGAAACTGGTAAGATCCTTAAAGTCAGGTAGATTGCTTATTTTTTTACCTGATGAGGACTTGGGCATTGAACATGCAGACTTTGCCCCTTTCTTTGGGTGTGATAAGGCTACTTTGAATACACCCGCACGTATAGCGAAGCTTAAGAAGGCGGTTTGTTTTCCTTGTTATACCTACTTTAATGCTGATCAGTGCAAGTATTCTGTAAAAATAGGTCAAGAAGTTGCTTTTTTTTCTAACAATAATAATATGAAAAATGGGGAAATCTTAAATAAGAGCATGGAAAACTTGATTCAGATTGAACCTGATCAGTATATGTGGCTACTAAAGTACTATAAAACGAGGCCCAAGGGAGAATCGGCGATTTACTAAGTGGAGATTCGAACAGGTTCTATGAAAGTTTTCGACGTAGCAAGTGGTTTTTCTGCTATAGAACTTTGATTGTCATCATATCTGTTGCCAGATCATCTTAATCAGAAATGATGTTTTTCCTTGCGTAGAGTGCTTAGACTGTTATCTGGCTTGGTTTTTAGGGGTATCAAGTGGGGTATAGGTTTTTTTAATCTCCCAGATGATCGGTTTTATCTTGATAAGACCTATGAAATTTCGTTATAATTCGCATAGTCACTTATGCTGTTGACTACAATAATAAAAAATAATAATAAATTAGGGCTTTTTCAATGAACAAATACACTATTTTCCCATCCGTAATGGTGGCACTATTTTTACAAGGCTGTGGCGATTCTCCGGCAAATACCGCTAGTACTAATGAGTCGTTATCAACATTTCTTACTTTGCACGATAAATATTGTGGGGCGGAATATACATCTGCGGAGCATCTGACTTCAGTATTACAAGAAAATCCTGAGTTTCAGGAAAGTGAAAGCTATGATGGAATCTTCGAGAAAGATGTTGCAAGTATAAGCTACGCTGTTTCTCCAGAAGAGGGTGGCTGCACCACCGATTTAAAAATTAGAACTACTTCAAAGTCCAAAGCCTTTTTTGGTTTTGAAGACATTAACAATGCCTTATTAACAAAAGGTTATCGTACAAAAGGCGAGAAAGAAATTCGTACAGAACTAGGGCTTGATAATCGTGAGCTAAAAGTAGTTGAGCAAAAGTATGAGTCTAAAGATAGTACTATTTCAACACTCGTATTTCCGTTAGAGAATGAAGATCAATATTATATGACTTTGTTTGTTGAAAAATTTGAGATACAAGGGGTATCTTTGAAGATTACTTCCCCCGATTTGGTGGAAATATAGCCTAATAATATAGGCTGGATGCTATAGAGAGTTGATGGCATCAGAATTTATTTTATCTTTAAGACGGCTGAACTTGCGAAGCCATCATAAATCATGCTACTTGTATCTTTAGTCCGTCTAAGGTTTACTTGAGTTGAGTGTTACAGGGTCAATATTCTATTGCCATTGGGCTAGAGGTGCATTATCGGGCTAGAGATGCATTAAAGTTAATTGTGGGTTTTTTCGGGCTTTTTCTTATCAATATCATAAAATGAATAAAGTTTTTATAAGTCGTCTGTTTGTGTCCTTTTTATTGCTTCTGTCTGCAGGGACATCGGTTGCGTCTGATTCGGTTTCAAACCTGCTCAGCGAATCTATTTACCTGTTAGAGCTATTAATTATTGCGATAGTGACGATTGCATTGATCATGATCACTGTTTCGATTGCAAAAAGCAGACATAAAGTGTCTCAAGTAGCATTAGATCTCCGTGAAGAGATGGGGCAGGAAAGAGCTATATTGCAGATAACGATGAATTCGATTAGGGAAAAAGAAGAGCAGATCACTTATCTTGCACACTTATTGCAGGAACATCTGGAAGGTGATGTGAATACTGATAACAGAGAACCCGCGGCAAACTCTGCAAAAAAAAAAGTCAGAGATGATGGTTATATAGATATAGTAGAGGTCGTTAGCGAGCTTGGTAGCCATCCAATAGAAAATAAAACTACAGATCCTCGTACCGTTTCTGCTGATGGTAGTATTAAGCAGGCTCACTTTGGTCCAGAGCAATATCTTGACGAAGTTGAATCCTATCAACTGCAAGCTCAACAACATCTACAGGCATTAATAAAGCAAACAAACTTAAGTATATCTAATGTCCTTTTTACTATTCGTAGTGAAATAGAAGTAATCAGGGTTGAAAGAGCGAGGTTAAATGATTTTGTGGTTGCGATAGAGTCAAATATTAATCAAGAAGACACTCTCCAGATGAACTCAAAAGATCAGGGGCTTGTTCATCGGATAATTGATGCAGATAAACAATTACATGAGCTAGAAAGGCAGCAGCAGCGTATTGAAAAAAAGTATGCTGAAGCGGTGGTTCAGGATGATGTGATTGCAGATTGTGAACAAGAAAAAGTCGAAGCGGCTTCTTAGCCTGGAATATAGTTTTTTTTATATCATAAATTTATTCCCAATATCTTCAAATAAAGGTTAACTCACGTGTTTGATAGTGCTATCATTCGCGCCCTTAGTTCTACGGACTTTATATTGGGTTGGTTTCTATAAACCTAAAAAACGCAGTTGAAACTACTGCGAATGTCTATAGCACTGAATCTAA